>CAKQDQ010000166.1 GCA_934229335.1 uncultured Prevotella sp. | reverse complement strand
TCGTCAACGGAACGTAGGCTGACCCATACTATATTGTCTTTCTCAGAGTCTTCGCGTAGTGATATAGATAGCCTGTGCCCCTTAATCTGTAGTGGCATATTGACAAGTCCTTCCGCATCGCCCTTCATAAAGTGAAACTTCTTTTGGTCTTCGCGTGAGATAGTATAGTAAGATGCGCGTAATGGTGTCAGAACTTTCAGCTTTTGGTAGAGCACATAGCCTGTCAAGCGCAATCTATCGATACTGTATACGTGGAAGACGTTACGGTATATCTTGTCTTTGTCAATGCCTTTGGCGAGCAATAGCGATATGATGTAGAATATTTCGGGTTGTGTAGAGTTGTAAGTAAAGCCTCCTGTGTCTGTCATCATGCCGGTGTAGGTGGTCGTTGCCATCTCTTTAGTAAAGCTGTCATATCCTCCTAACTGCCATATTAATCTGAAAACAATCTCTGAAGTGCTTGATAACTCAGGATGAGAAACCTTTACAACGGCTGCGATGTCAGGTGAGAGGTGATGGTCAATCAGCATAAACTGCTTGCCATGGCTCTTCATCTCAGCCTCTATAGCAGCTCCTGTTCTTGACAAAGTACCGAAGTCCAGACAGCAGATAAGGTCAGCTTTGTGTATAGCCGCTTTTGCTTCTTCTTCCTTTTTGTCGAAACGCAGTATTTTATTTGTACCTGGTAACCATTGTAGGAAGTCAGGATACATATCCGGAACAATTACTGTTACGTTTTTACCCTGTTGCTCCAAGAATCCAGCCCATGTGAGTGATGAGCCGAGTGCGTCACCATCAGCATTGATATGGCATACAATCACAACGTCTTTAACAGACAAAACGAGGTCGCGCAACTGTGCGACCTCGTTATTATTTAATAGGTTTATATTCATTAAAAGAGTATAGCCTTAGAATAATTTGTTAGGATAAACGCCTTCTTCCACGAGCTTTGCGATACGAGCTACGGTGTCTGGGCGGTCTTCTGAGTATGTTACTCCGAACCATTTACTTGTAGTGTCAAGCACCTTACAGGTTGCGGTGCCCTCGTTAATGAGCTTATTGACCATCAGAGGGATAAAGAACTCAGACTTAAGGTTTGCGATATTAGCAGGATCAGACAAGAACTCCTTGAAGTATTCCTCAGAGTACTGGAAATAATCAGGTGTGAATCCCCACATATTCATGCTTACAGGGCACTTTTCGTCAACCTTAACCCATGCGCCATCGTCAGCGTTATTATCACGATAAGCTACAGACCCGTCCTCCTGACGTGCTATCTTAGTGCGCTCTACGCATGTAGTCAGGCAACCGTTAGCGTCAGTAGAGCAGATGCCGCGGCTTACAGTACCGTTCTCACTCAGTGTGTTACCAACGCGGAAACCTACCATAGCGTATTGTCCTTTGGCACCTTCTGGTAGCTCAGAGAGGAACTTACCTACAACCATGAAAGCGTCACGATTGTAGAAGTCGTCACAGTTGATAACGCAGAAAGGCTCTTTTATGATGTCTTTGCCCATCAAAACCGCATGGTTAGTACCCCATGGCTTCTGTCTTCCTTCAGGTACAGAGAATCCTTCGGGCAGAGCGTCGATGCTTTGGAAGCATAACTCGCACTTTACCTTGCCCTCATACTTTGACAGAATCTGTGTGCGGAACTGCTCCTCAAAGTCCTTTCGTATAACCCATACTATCTTGCCAAAGCCAGCTTGGATAGCGTCATAGATACTATAGTCCATGATAGTCTCGCCATTAGGACCCAGACCGTCAAGCTGCTTCAAACCACCGTAGCGGCTTCCCATACCTGCAGCAAGGAGAAAAAGTGTTGGTTTCATAATATTTTTTGTTTTGCTGTAAATTATTAGTGTTCGTATTAGCGATACAAAGTTACTTTATTATTCTGAATAAATCTTCTTTTTTAATAAAATTAACACGCTAATAACGCAATTTTTGTGCTTTTTGTGTGTTGTGTACCTACACACATTTTGTACAAAAACATAATATTTAATTCATCGTTCTGAATTCATAATGCGTAATTATGTGCAGTTGTTGTCGTACGACTGTGTTTTGGTCTCTGCTAAACAGCAGAAATTCGATGTGCAAGCAGATTACGCATTATGAATACAGAATTATGTGTTTACTTCAGCGGGTTCCATCCTTGCGACAGCAGTTCAAACTCGTTGCCGTCGCGTGATACCAGTTGCATCCCCAATTCAGGCTTTGTAATGTGTCCGATAACCTTTATTCCCTCCATGTTTTGCAGAGTCTCGTTGTCACCGATAGGGCATGTAAAGAGCAGTTCGTAGTCTTCACCACCGTTCAATGCGCATGTAGTAACGTTCATGTTTAGCTCTTCAGCCATTACCGCTGTTTGGTAATCGATAGGCAAGAACTTTTCGAACACTCTACAGCCCACGCCCGATTGTTTGCAGATGTGGTGCAACTCAGACGACAGACCATCAGAAATATCCATCATAGCCGTTGGGTGTATGCCAGCTTCGCGTAGTTTTATTAAGATGTCTCCACGTGCTTCAGGCTGCAGCTGTCGCTGAATAAGGTATTCCTTGCCAGCAAAGTCAGGCTGCCATGCTTCGTCCAACTCACGTTGTAGAGCCTCAATTCTCTTGCTGTCCTTAGTCTCCTTTAGCTTCTTCTGTATATCCTGCACTTGGCTGTAGTACACCATTTTCTCACGTTCCAGCAGTTGCAGTCCCATGTATGCGGCACCGAGGTCGCCAGATACACATATCAAGTCAGTATCTTTCGCTCCGTTGCGGTATATAATATCTTCTTTTTTCGCTTCGCCAATGCAAGTAATGCTGATAGCAAGTCCCGTCATAGACGATGTAGTGTCGCCGCCAACGATGTCAATTCCCCATTTGTCGCAGGCAAGATGCAGTCCCTCATAGAAAGCCTCCATATCCTCTACGACAAACCTTTTCGACAGTGCAATAGACACGATAATCTGCCTTGGCGTTCCTCCCATTGCGAAAACGTCGCTGATATTGACCATAGCTGACTTGTACCCGAGGTGTTTCATGTCAACATACGTAAGGTCGAAGTGTATGCCTTCCATGAGCATATCAGTCGTTACGAGTGTTTCTGTGTTAGGATAGTGCAGCACTGCGCAGTCGTCTCCTACACCTTTCACTGTCGATGCGTTGTTAATCTTAATATCCTTTGTAAGTCTTTCTATAAGACCAAACTCTCCAAGCTTAGCTATTTCCATTATTTACGTGTTGTCGTCGTTATGTCTTTATGTTTATACTACATTCTCTTTACCATCTCTCTCATAATCTCCGTCATCAGCGGTTCTGCGTTATTTGCGGCTTCCTGTACCTCTTCGTGTGTAGCTTCTACAGGAGTGTCGGATATTCCCATATTAGTAATAACACTCACTCCAAACACCTTTATTCCGCAATGTCGTGCCACTATCACCTCAGGTACGGTGCTCATGCCCACCGCGTCGCCTCCAAGTAGGTGATAGGCGCGATACTCTGCAGGAGTTTCGTAACTTGGTCCTTGTACTCCGAAGTATGTACCGTGAACCAAACGTATACCTTTCTCTGCTGCAATGCCATCGGCTAAGGCAATAAGTCCTTTGTCGTATGCTTCGTGCATATCAGGGAAGCGTGGTCCTTGCGGTATATTCTTTCCACGTAGAGGGTGCTCAGGGAAGAAGTTAATGTGGTCTTTAATAATCATAAGATCACCGATGCGAAAGTCTTTGTTGGCACCTCCAGCAGCGTTACTAACGAAGAGAGTCTCAATTCCCAACTCTTTCATAACCCTGACGGGGAATGTTACCTCCTTCATAGAGTATCCCTCGTAGAAATGGAATCGTCCCTTCATTGCGAGAATATCCTTGCCTCCTAACTTACCGAAAATCAGTCTGCCGTCGTGACCTTCAACAGTTGATACCGGAAAGTGTGGAATATCCTTATACGAGAAGTCGTATGTATCAGTAATTTCAGAAGCTAATTGTCCGAGTCCCGTCCCCAGAATTATCGCCACTTTTGGCTTTGTCGTCATCCTGGCTTGCAGCCATGCTGCCGTTTCTTTGATTTTTTCGTACATACTCAATAATTTTATTGTTAAACTTCTCCTCTTCACCGAGCATGAAGCTGACGTGTATTGGTTGCACATATATATGCTGTCTTACCTCTTCCGACAGTCCTTTCATGTTCTCAAGTCGTGTCGCGTCCTTTTCTGTTGTAATGATAATGGCAGGCTTTTGCATCATTTTGTAAGATGTGTTTAGTGCCTCCACGTCCGATGCCGTAAACTGATGGTGGTCACTAAAGCGCATTTGTGTTATGCTGGTGCATTTATCTTTCATGTCCTTCACCATCTGTTCGGGTGACGCTATGCCAGTTAGTAGCAGTACGTTAGGCAACTTCTCACAGTCCTCTATGTCTATTCCCTCGGAGAACAACGGTTCCAGTGGACTGTTCTCGATAGTAGTAAAGTACAGCTCTTGGAACGGAAACAGTGCCATAGCACGTTGCAATACCCTAAAACTCATCGGTTTCAGGTCCTTAGGGCACTTCGTTATAATAACGATGTCAGCCCTGCTTTTTCCCTCTTTCGGCTCACGCAGACGACCCGCAGGCAGCAGTTTGTCGTAAATAATAAGTCGATGGTAGTCCACGAGCAGAATGTTAAGTCCTGGTTTAACGTATCTATGCTGATAAGCATCGTCCAGCACTACAAGTTGTGTGTCCTTTGTCTCTGGCGACGTTATCAGTTTCTCAATGCCCTTACATCTATTAGCTTCCACAGCCACATACACATTTTTAAACTTGCGGTGCATCTGGTACGGTTCGTCACCAATTTCAGGCATAGTGGTATCAGCCTTAGCCAGCCTGTAACCGTGACTCTTCCTCTTTAATAATCATAAGATCACCGATGCGAAAG
>CAKQDQ010000165.1 GCA_934229335.1 uncultured Prevotella sp. | reverse complement strand
ATGTATAGGTACGGCAAGCTTAGACAATGTCTCGAACATACCAGAAGCATTGGCTATCACTTGTGCCAAAGTGTGATAGAGCATGTGCCGACAGGCTATATGTCCACATTCATGAGCCACTACGCCAACCAGCTCGTCCTCCGACATCATATCCACCAATGCAGAAGTAATGGTGATGGCAGTCTGCGTGTCGCCAAAGGCATAAGCGTTAGGTGCGGGATTCATTTCCAAGTAAAACTCAGGTTGCTTGATTTCTAATTTCTCGCATATAGGCGGAAGTATGTAGTAAAGTCTTGGCAGTTGGGTAGGAGAGAGCTTCACCTTCGATGCCATATTCAGTCCCGTTTGTAATTGTTCAGCACCCACGTCCATCACTTTCTTCACGATAGTTGAAAGCATTGGGATAGATTTTAATGCTTTCAAAGCCGCAGCGTCTTCTGGGTGTACAAAATCAGTATATTGCATAGTGTACGTTTATTTTTTAGAATTAAATGGTATCATAAAGTCATTCGGGATATAAGCTGTAGCGATATTGCATAGTCCTTCCAGTTCTACCACCACTCGCTGTTGCCCAGCAGCTCTTGCCACACGCCCTATAACACCCGCAAAAGCTCCATCTATTACCATAACCAAGTCACCGCTTTTAAAATGGCATCGTTCAGGAGGTAGCACCATGATGTGCTTGCTGTTCACACTTGTTATCTTCATGAAGTTTTGCATCTCGTTGTCTGGCACAACGACAGGCGGGTTAAGTCCCGTGGTTTTCTCTATAGGTTTAGTCTTGTCAGTATAGTACTTCAGCCACGAGGCGGTAGGTGCAGGTTCCTTAACAAAGCGTCGAGTCTCCTCTCGTGTCATACGCACAAAAATGATATTGGGAAGCAGTGGCTCCTTAACGAGTTTCCGCTTCCCATCAATATCTCTGAATACATAGTGCATAGGTAGGAATGTCTCAACGTTTGCAGCTTTAAGTATTTGCAGAGCTTTCTCCGTTCTTCCGTAAGTAGCGCGGAGAACAAACCATTGCTGTTTCCCCATTGTCGCCAATACGGAGGACAATTCAGCCCTAACGTTGTTATTATTCAGCTTATTTTTAGAATCGGCCATATCTTATTTGTGTAATATCTCCGTTACATTATATTTATATTGGTCATCTCCTGTCATGATAGGTGTCTGCGAGGCTTTCGTTCTGTATTTTGGAGATTTGAAGAGTCTTCGCATACGTTGCATAAGTGCGCCGTTATTGTCGTTACAGTGTTCTTTAATGATATTATATAAGGCATACGTTAATTTACCGACAGCAGGAGCCTTCATTTCATAGTTAACCTGATAGCTTTGACATGCACTGATGGTAATCCATCTTTCTTCGTGTGGTTTAATAGAGCTATGTTCTTTCTTAACACGTTTTGTTACTCCTGCTATGAGAGCCGTTATTGGTTCAAATATATCCTCAATACCTCTCACTACAATACTGTCGTTGTCTTTTCCTCTTGTACTGTCACCACAATGGCAGGCGTCAACAACAACGAGAATCTTTCCTTTTTCTCCTACTTTATCTCGAATACGGTTGAGATGATAATTTATCTCGTCGTCAGTAAGATGTTTCTCACCGTGATATGTCTTGCTTGACTTCTGGTATGCGTCAAAAGGAATCCAACACTCATCAAGGCCGTCAGCTTCGTCGTTGTGTACGTCTCTCATCTGTTGTCCATGACCAGAATAATGTATGTATACAATATCTCCCTGCTGACATTTCTCAGTAATGTTTTTGAAAGCATCTACAATCCCCACCTTAGTTGCTTGTTGATTCACCAGAGTCTTAATGTTTCTAAAGCCAGCATCGTGAAGCATTCTCTTTACGTATACCACATCTTTGTCTCCGTTAATCTTATTCCATTCTTTGTCTTGTTGTTGTCCTAACCCTATAACAAGAGCCCTTTTCGTTTGCGCTCCTACATTCATGGTCATCATCAGCAATGCCATCACAACAGTTATTCTAAGCAATTTCAGAAACATAAAGCCTATTATGAGTATGCGTGCATATTCGCTATCAAATCCCAATTAAGAGTGCTCTCAAACTCTTTTTTCATCTGTTGCACACTATTATACTCTATCCAGTATTGTTTTATATCAGATATTCTATTCTTTATCTTAGTGGTTTCTTCAGTTTCCTGCGCTTTGCCATTAGAAAATACAAGTATATTAGGCGAGCCATTTGATGAATGTGCTTTTACCGCAACGTTAAACTCATTTAGGGTTATACCTCCCACGTTACCGTCAATCACGAATATAGCCCAGTCAGCATCCTTCTTAATGAAGTCTTCGTATTTTTGCTGTGGACCACCATTGGTAGTAAATCGGTTAGAAAAATCTTCGTATGTGTAGCTAAATATATTAAGGTCGTGCGAGCGTCGCCAGTGATTGTGCATAATACTTATAACTGCACGCAACGCGTCACGCTCCCTATCAAGTTTAAGAGAGCCAGCAATAAAGATATTAATTTTAGTTAGCGTATTCTTAGATTTAAGTTTCTCTTCGGTTCTTTTACGTTTTCTGTATGTAGAGTATATTGGTATTGCAATTAGACATTCTATAATAGCTATGGCAATAACAGTATATAGTATTGTTGGCACAGCATTGTCTTCATGCGCCTCGTTGTCTACCTGTGTGTTGTTATCGGGCGTATCTGTAAAGATGTCAGCATCACCTCTTGCCCCATCGTGAATTGTAGTAGTTGCGGTATCAATGTTCAGGTCTTGTCGTTTGTCTATGTCCTTACTATCTACTACACCTGTACTGTCAGGAGCATCATTTGGTTCTGAAGCCGTATAAAACAATATGCCCCCACTGACCCATAACACAAAAAGAAGAACTATTGACAGTATTATAAACCTTACATACTTTTTGTCGCATGGCTTCTTTTGGTTGGTGTTACATTTTCCCTTAGGTTCAGGAGGTGGTATCAGCAACCCTTTCAGCTTCTCAATACATTTGTTATGATGCTCTTCCTCCCATTGAACACTAACACGTGAGTATAGCTTTTGGCAGAAAGCAGGCGAATAATCCTCGTTGTCCAATTTGACAGGTAATACGCGTTTCCCTATCTCAAAGGCAAAGTTAATCTCTCTTATTACCCATTGCGAATTGTTTGCATAGCTACTATGAAAGAAAAGTATGCAGTCAGCCTCCTTCAAGTGTTGCAGTATGACTTGAGCAAAATCTTCCGACGTCACATAACAGGAATCTAAGAAAGTCTCGTGTCCTTGAGCCATTAGTTCATTAACTATCGGTTCTACACGCTTTATGTCGTGTCTACTGTATGAAATGAATATCCTCATCTTCAGAATAAGGGTTAATGATAGACTGGTTATTCTTCCGTTATACTAATCCTAATGAAGAATAATTAAGAATGTAAGTATTCAAAAAGATATCTCGCTTGAAAAATATAAATCCTATGATGTCCATCACATAGGCGCAAGTATCGAGGATACCCCAGTAAGCATATTACCAGTTTTTGGGTAATGAACTTGAATGGGGAGGGTAATGGAGGTAAATCCATTACATGAGGTCTTTGTTTTGCCTCGTAGTGGTACAGCATTAGGCAATGCTGATGCAGAGTGCTTAGATTCTTTGTACATAATCTAAGTCCATCAGTTCCTTTACAAACTTGTAATATCGCTTCCGAATGTAAGTTTTGCTGTTGCTTATTTTAGGTAAATAAAAATGTATAGGTATTGCAATTCCGTTTGATATTGCGTCGTCCTAACAGAGTTTAGCTAACTTCGCTTTGTTTAACGAAAAAGTTAGCATTGTGTTGTTATCTCACTCGTCAAGCGGTATGTTATTAAGGAGTTTGCGACAAAGTTATAAAAAATATTTGAAATATTGAAATGTTTTTATAAAAAAGTAAAGAAGCCTTAATAAAAATACCTGAACTCTCTATTGGTTCCTAATGATTCTTTTTCCGTCACATACCATCTTCTCTGCCCCAATAAGGTGTTGGTTAACTTCATTAGCGTCAACATAATGCACGCATAGTGTGGAAGAGTTGGGGTATTTATTGAAGAATATGTTGTTGCTCATATAGAGGCGTACAGACGCTACCTCTCTTGCCGCCAACACGCCGTTGTAGTATTTAAGGATACTCGTGAGCACCCTTGGCAAGACTTTTATGCCCGTTCTGCCGTCATGGAATGATACCACCGCTATTACGTGATACTGCTGCCTCTTGTTTACTGCTTGTTCCTTTTGCGCCTTAGATGCCTTATGCGATATGGTGATATGCCTGCCATACCTTTCGTTGATAGTGTTCATCATCTGGCGAAATATCTTTCCGTGCGCGCTTGAGTCCTCTATCTGGTAATATCCTATGTAGTAATGAATCATCTCGTGGATAATAGTGTCTTCCACTTCTTCCTCTGTCAGTTCTATCCTAACGTTAATACGTAGTGTAAAGTCGTATCTCTCCATTCTGCCATACTTGCCCCGGCGTTTCTTGTATGTGCAGGCACCGAGAAATGTCTTGGCGTTGCTCAGACGAATGGGCAGCATAGGGAGTTTACCAGCAAACATCAGTTTGTTGAACTCGTCAAACTTACGTGCTATATATTGAACTGTTATATCCATAAACAAATAGTTCTTAGGGTATTGCAAACTACATCACGATGTGTGATATAGTGAAGTGGAATGACCGCAAAATTACGTTTTTCTTTTGAGATAGACAAATTTTATTCACTTATATTTTGCTGTGGTGTAAACCTTTTGTAACTTTGTAACCGTAAACAAGGAGTCGTCTTTGCTAAAGAGAAACGTCTTTAATATATGTTTCTTTAGTGGTGTATATAAGCAACTGCCTTTTTGGGAAATATTCAAATAAGCAAGTAATATGATTGAAGAATGTAAGTTAGACGTAGATTTTGATAAAGCACAGAAGGGTATGGTAAGCCTTGAGGCTGTGCAAGCAGCCAAACTGCTCAGAAGCTCTGGGCAGATAATACTGCAAGGAGCACCTG
>CAKQDQ010000164.1 GCA_934229335.1 uncultured Prevotella sp. | reverse complement strand
CACAACTAAAGGAGCAAAGCACACAACTAAAGGAGCAAAGCACACAACTAAAGGAGCAAAGCACACAACTAAAGGAGCAAAGCACACAACTAAAGGAGAAGGACACGCAACTGAAGGAGCAAAGCACACTACTACAGGAAAAGGATACGCAACTGAAGGAGCAAAAGCTGTTATTACGTAAAATGGTTATGGCAATGCTTGAAAAAGGCATGACAAAAGAAGCCATAGCCACTATAACAGGTCAGCCGTTAGACGAAATAGCGAGTGTGATTCTTAAGAAATAAGATGTTACTCCATACAACTTTTCCAAAACAACAAAACAACTAAACCACCAAACAATAAAATAACTAACATAATGACAAAAAGACTACTAACACTCGTTGTGACACTCGTCACCACATTCTCCGCATGGGCACAGAATGTTGTTGCCACATGGGAGCTTAGCGACAAGGACAATCTTGACGCCTGTAACATCACGGGTAGCGGAGCGTCACTCGTCAACGGCAGCTTCGCCCTTGGCACACAACTGACAGCTACCAAACTACTTACAGAGAGTAACTTTGACACTGGATATACCGCTGTGACCTACAACCCCGCATTCATCGCGCTGCAACCTGCCGCACAGGTATCGGCAGCTACGGCTGGACACAACGTGGCTGTGGGCATAACACCTACAAACGGTCATAGGTTTAAGCCTACAAAGGTATCGTTCGACGCCTGCAAGGTGGGCACCGACGGTGGCGGAGTTATTGTAAAAGTAAAGGAAAGCGGTGGCACAGAGGTGGAGTTAGGCTCCGTGACACCACTGCGCAACAAAATACAGAGTGGCAACAGCACTGGATACAGCCACCACGATTTCTACGTCAACGACTATAACGTGGAGGGTAAGGGCTTCATCGTCGTGCTCTACATTACAGGGGTAGGAACAAATAAGCAACTGGCTCTGCGTAACATACAGGTGGAGGGCGATACTGACTCTAAGGTATGGAGCGCGGCTGACTTCATCTCTTCGCTGACCTGCAACGCTAAGACGGGTACCGATGAGGCGAAGGAGGTGTCGCTATACAACATCGTGAAAGACCTGAAGAACGGTGAGACGGCTCGCTACGCCACCAAACTCTATGCACAGCCCTCTGACTTCAAGGCTACAGCGGCAGAGGGAATGAATGGCGTTACTACATCTTTTGAATATAAGGACAACATTCTCAATGTGTCTATAAAGGGTAAGGACGCTAACGGCAATGACATAAGCATTACTTTCGGCGTAGTGTTCAGCGTGACGTCACGCCCTGCTAAGCCTGCTGCGCTACCACTGAAGCGCGGACTCATGGCACTGCATAGGTCTGACGGCAACCTCGTGTCATGGCGAGCACGCGCTACTGACGACCGCAACCTGCGCTTCCGCCTGTGGCGCGGCGTTACGGCAGCGGCACAGACCACGAAGGTGAACAGCGGAAACTTCATCACGGGCAGAACAAACTTCCTTGACAAAGGTGCCACGGCGTCGGCTTTCTATCGTCTGGAGGTGATTGACAAGGACGGTAACATCATAGAGACAGAGGTGAGCAAGAAGACTTGGGACAACCAGACGTTCTACATACCTCTGAAGGATGGCGCACCTACCGACCCTTCTGGTCTCGGCGCTACTTACACCCCTAACGACGCTTCGTACTGCGACATGGACGGTGACGGTGAGTATGAGATTATACTTAAGTGGTCGCCATCTAACGAGAAGGACGCTGCCAGCAGCGGTGCTACCTCTAACGTCTTCTTCGACTGCTACAAACTCGACGGCACACGCCTATGGCGCATCGACATGGGACAAAACTTCTTTGCCTCTGCCCACACCATGCAGTTCATCGCATGGGACCTGGATGGCGACGGCTACGGAGAGTTCATGGCCAAGACTGCACCTGGCACCATCGACGGACAGGGCAACTACGTGCTTCTTGGCAATGATGACCCTACGGCTAACCTCAAGAGCAGTCGTGGCAAACAAGACCACGGCTCGGAGTACATCACAGTCTTCGACGGTATGACGGGTGCCGAACTGGCTACTATTCCTTATCATACCGACTACGCCGCTGGCAAAAACTACTGGGGCGACAACAACCAAAACCGCTCTGAACGTTACCTCGCTGCCATAGCATGGCTCGACGGTAAAGACCATAACCCATCGCCTATCTTCGCACGAGGATATTATAGCGGTGCCTTTGTGGGTGCCTACGACTGGGACGGCACTACGCTGAAGGAACGCTGGGTGAGCCGCAACACTACCTCAGGACAAGGTCTGTGGGGAGAGGGAGCACACTGGATTAGTGTGGGCGACTGTACCGGAGATGGCAAACAGGACATCGTATACGGCTCTGCCGCTCTGAAGAGCGACGGCACACTGCTCTACCGCACTGGGCTGGGACATGGCGACGCACTGCACCTTGGCGACTTCGACCCAGAGAACCCAGGACTTGAGGTCTTCATGTCACATGAGCACAAACCATACGGAGCTGACCTGCGCGACGCTAAGACGGGTAAGATTCTTGTCAGACAGACAGCTAACAGCGATACGGGACGCGGACTGATGGCGCACTTCGACCCAGAGTCGGAAGGCTCTTACTTCCAGCACAGCGCGTCAGCAAGCCTCTACAACTGGAAGGGGGATGCTGTAGTGGAGACGGTGTCACACGGTGGTGGAGCATCTCTCAACAACCGCATATACTGGAACGGCACGTTAGCTGACGACTTCTTCGATAAGTCTGTCTTGGAATACTACAACACCGACGCTAAGGCGTTCTGGCGTATGCAGGTGAACGGTGGCAACTACACCATCGGCACACTCAACAACTACACTAAGTATAACCCTTGTGTGCTGGGCGACCTCTTAGGCGACTGGCGCGAAGAGATTGTTACATGGACACTGGTAGACGGTGTCTATAACCTTGTTATCAACGCCACTGACTACGAGACGCCTTACACCGTGCCTCACCTCATGGACGACCTCAACTACCGTGCGCAGGTTATCAACCAAAACTGCTGCTATAACCAGCCACCACACCTCAGCTACGACTTGCGTAACTCTAAGAAAATTACACGTAAGTGCTTCGAGGTAGAGCCTGCCGCTGGTACCATTGCCGAGGCAAGTGGCTTGGGCAAGTACTGGGACGCCTTCTATACCACATACCCCGTAATCGTTCCAAAGGACGTAAAGGCATGGAAGGTAGGCTCACGCACCGTAACCGACGCTGTGGACACTATCAAGACTACTATCCTCGCACCTGGCACCGTGATTGCTGCCAATACGGGCATAATATACAACTCTGCAACACCTGAGGTAACATTCGTACCTACAGAGGCAACCGCCAACACCATGACAGGATCTACACTGAAGGGTAGCTACTGCGACTCTACGTTAGTGGAGCATACCAACCTGCGCGGCTACTACGAGTTCCGCAACGGAAACCGTGGCTTAGGCTTCTACCTGGCTGACGGAAAGACCATTGAGGGCGGAACGGCATTCGCACAGCTTGTGGGCAGTAGCAGCAACGCACTGGCCGACTCTTACGTCCTCGGAGCATGGATTAACCCTATACCTACAGGCATAACCACCGTTAGTGCCAACGACAACGCTACCGACGCTGACGCTATATACACCCTGCAGGGAGTAAGACTTAACAGCATACCTAAGCAAGGGGCATACATCAAGGGCGGAAAGGTATACATAAGTAAGTAAAGATACATAAGCACACATAAATAATAAAGTAGGAGGTAAACACACAACAGGTGACGTTTACCTCCTACTTTCGTATTAACGACAGAGCAATCACGCATTGCTCACAAAACTCTTTATATCCACATACCGCTGCACCAAGGGCAACATCTTACGCCCCTTCCTCATCTGCGCCCTCGACACCAGATGATTAGGATTGCTCGGCACACTGACGTGCACAATGCGGCACACACGACGCACCAGCTCTAAGAATGTCACCGGAAGACCCTGAACGTCCTTCATCTGGTCGGCACAATACAGTATATGCACCATCTCCATCAAATCTGTCTTTGTAGAACACCAAGCCAGTCCCTCGTCCTCACTGTGAGACAGCAGCTTACTCATGTCGCTGACTATGCTCTCCCTTACCTGTTTTTCTTTAATTGTCATCATCGTTTTTTGGGGTTTAAGATTAACTGTTATGTTTTCGGGCGCAAAGTTAATAGTTAGTTGTGCACAAACAGTTCCACGTCAGATTTTTTCGGTTAAGAATACTTAATTTATAATTAATAATTCATAATTTGCATTTAAGTAATATCAACGTTATATATGGAGCCGTGGTAGGAAAGCTCGGTATAAAGAAAATATAAGAGCCGAGGTCGGAAACCTCGGCTCTATAATAACACGTCAACCTGACTGCGTCTGTCAAATTAGAAAATCATAATGCATACATACATTCACATCACCATATACGTCCTCCTACTTCTTGGTCGTGGCTGTACTTCTGCCACTCGCCTTTGAGCAGTGCCCATGTGTATAAGCCCTCATAGTACATATAGAACGAAGTTCCTGTGCCTACATGCAGACACACATATCCGGCATTGTATTTCATTCCCTTGAAGTAGTTGCCAGTAAAGGCGGCAGTGGCACTGTTGTAGTTGTCGAACGGTACCACCTCGTCACGCATAGAGTGGAACACAAACATAGGGTGGCGTGGCTGCCACTGCTTGCAGAGGTTGTTCATCTCCAGTGCCTTCACTATAGCCTCGAGCTTTGGCTTGTACTCGCTGGCCACGGTTTCGTTTTTAATGTATTTTATCACCTCAGGGCGCATCACCTGGTCTACTGTGCAATACACCGCGCCATTAGCAGTAGCGTCCTGCCAACTGTACTTGTTCTTGTTTTCGGCAGTGTAAGGCATATAGTCGCCCTTGGTAGTAAGGCGCATGACGTTGAAGTCGGAGTGTGTGGCAGAGTATTCTACAAGCTTCTTCTGCACCTCGTCGGTGCTATAATTCTTGCTTGCTATCATGTCGATGATGCCTGTATTGATGAATCCCTCGGTGAAATAGTCGTTGGGGGAGTATTTGCC
>CAKQDQ010000163.1 GCA_934229335.1 uncultured Prevotella sp. | reverse complement strand
CTACACATGATTTGCAGAAATTCTCTATGCCGTATTGTAGTATAACGTTGAGGTAACCCATAAGGATAAGCGGTATAGTAACCTCGTCTTTGATATCCCTTAGTTGCGCAAAGATCTTCTTTAGAGATATGCCGTTACGCAGTGCTTGTGTAGCGGCTTGCTGTATGACTGGTCCGTCTGCCATAGGGTCAGAGAAAGGTATTCCTACTTCTATCATGTCAATGCCTCTCTTCTGTAATGTCGTAATAACATTTCCTGTACACTCTAATGTGGGGTGACCTGCACAGAAATACAATGATAGTAATTTCTTGTCTTTGTTATCTGTAAATAACTTGTTTATTTTGTTCATGTCGGTAATCTTGTTTATTTGTTCTTAGATTTCTTTTATCTGCTTTATGAATTCCTTGAGTTTCTTGACATCTTTAATTCCTGGCTCAGTCTCAAATTTTGAGTTCACGTCAATACCAATGCACATGGGATGATGAAATTGTTTAATGGCGTTGCAGTCATCAGGTCCTATGCCTCCAGAAAGGATGAAAGGGATATTGCCATCATACTGATTCAGTAGAGTCCAATCAAACTTATATCCAGAGCCGCCTTTCTGTATACTTTTAGTGTCAAATAGCAGTATGTCTGCATGCCCCTCGTAATCACACCATCGTTTAACGTCATCAGCTTCACGGATGTTTAACACCTTAATTATCTTAATATTGGGTTGAATGTCAGGTATGAGTGTACGCTTAAGATTGTCGATGTATATGGCACTTTCATTTCCATGTAGCTGTATATAGTCGAGGTGGTAGTTGTACACGTTGGTGACAATGTTTTGTATCATATCGTCTACGAAGACACCTACTAAAGCAGGTCTTTTCTGATTTATTCCTTTATCGCTAAGTGTTGCTGGGGTGTCAGGAATGATGCCTGCGTTTACTTTTGTGTTCTTAACATACCGTGGGCTATTAGGCCAAAATATAAGTCCCATCATGTCAATGCCAAGTTCGTTGACTGCGCTAATGTTGTGGGCGTCGCGCATACCGCATACCTTTATTTTCATAGTATAATAAGTGTGCTAATGGTTGATATGTCTGATGAATTCTGCTAAGGCAGTACCAGGAGCTTCGTATTTCATGAAGTTCTCTCCTATAAGAAAACCATTGAAGCCTGCTTCTCTTAATTCACTGATTGTTTTAGGATTGCTGATACCACTTTCACTTACCTTGCAAGCATCGATAGGAAGTTGCTGTGCAAGTCTGTATGAGTTCTCAATGTCAGTGATAAAAGTGCCAAGGTTACGGTTGTTTACTCCGCACATATCGGGTGTTATATCAGCGTATTCCAATTCTTGTTCACTGTGCATCTCAAGAAGTACCTCCATATTAAGCTCGTGTGCCTTATGTGCAAGACGCATACACTCGGCTTTGCTCAAACAGGCTGCAATGAGGAGAACAGCAGACGCACCACACAGTCGTGCTTGCAGAAGTTGGTATTCGTCTATAATGAAGTTCTTATACAATATAGGTATTGTGACACCAGATTTACGAGCTTTCAAAATGAAGTCGTCACAACCTCCAAAATAATTCGAGTCGGTTAATATACTGATTGCGGATGCTCCATTGTCCTGGTAGGAGAGTGGTATGATGTCTGCTTTACCTTCTTCTTTTATCCAACCTTTAGATGGTGATTTCCTCTTAAATTCAGCTATTATGCCGTTGTCGCTGCTCATTAACGCCTTACGCATAGATGTCAGAGGAGTGTCAAGCATTGATTCCACTTTTTTCGATAGTAAATCCATCGGAAGCTGTATCTTGAAGTTTTCAACTTCAGTACGTTTATGCTCAACAATTTCAGTTAGAATATCCTTCATGAATTAACCTCCACATATTTTTTCATAGCGTCAAGTGCTTTGCCGCTTTCTATTGATTCTCGTGCTATCTCTACACATTCCATGATGTCTTTGCCTTTTTCGTAACATTGTATAGCAAAAGCTGCGTTTGCAATGACTACATTTTTTTGAGTTGTGGTAGCTTCGTTGTTAAGAACGTTGTCGAAAATCTTTACTGCTTCTTCAGGTGTAGAGCCACCTTTAAGTTCTTCTGGTTGTGCTACAGGCAGGTTAATGTCATGAGGAGAGTATATACGCTCATAATCGTTTGTCGTTATTTTGAAGTTGCCTGTCAATGATATTTCGTCATATCCATCAATAGATGTTTCTATACTGTAGTCAATCCCAAGTTTTTGGTATACGCTGTTGTATAATCGCATCTGGTCTAATGTAGCTACACCTAACATTTGACATTTGGGTTGTGAAGGATTAACAAGTGGACCAAGAAGGTTGAATATTGTAGGAAAGGATATGTTTTTTCTTATAGGGGCAACGAATTTCATAGCTCTCGCAAAGAGTGGAGCGTGTAGATATACGAAGTTGCTCTCATTGATGCAACGATTTAACTGGTCTATATCATTCGTAAATTTTACTCCATGCTGTTCTATAACGTTTGATGCTCCTGATACTGAGGTAGCGGCATAGTTGCCGTGCTTCGCAACTTTGTATCCAGCTCCTGCAAGTACGAGACAGGCACAGGTAGAAATATTAAATGTGTTCTTTTGGTCTCCTCCTGTACCGACAATGTCTATGTAGCGAGGTGCATCAAGAATAGCAGGAACTCCTGTTGACAAGATTCCATCTCTGAAGCCCAATAGTTCGTCAACGGTAACACCTCGCATTTCTAATCCAGTCAGTAACGCAGTGATTTGCTCTGTCGGATACGCGTCTTTGGTGATACCAATAAGAATGTTTCGCATCTCCTCACGTGTAAGCTCCTCGTGATTGAGCATTTTAGATAGTAAATGTTTCATTTTTTGTATGTGTTGTTATTATGTTATTCTGTATAAAGAAAAAAGGTCTGTCGCGAGTTGCAACAGACCTCTAAAATTGGGTGTAATATCTTTTTATTATATTTCAATATTTCCCATAGGTTCACCGCCTCACGACTTTTTTAATCCTGAGTAGTGCCACCAATATGTACTATTATTGTTATACATGATATTATATTTCTTTTTCTTGTTTGTGCTGCAAAATTACACATAATCTTGTAAATATCCAAATATATTAGATGTTTTTTTGCGTGAGTTACTTTTTTATTGTAACTTTGTTCCCATTATATATAATATTTGTACATAAAAGATGAGAAAATTATTTCTATTTGCAACTTTACTGTTTTCTGCTGTGAGTGGCATGGCAAAGAGTGACAACGTAGCTGTAACCCCTAAAGCGGTCTATACAAATGAATGTAGTGACAAGGAACTACAGAAAAAAGCAAGAAAATGGTTAAAGAAGGGTGAGTGGCGTCAGGGATTCCTTAAGGCTGATCCTCATTGTAGCGTTAACGCTGTAGACTTCTACCTACAGTATCAGCGTAATCCCCAACAGTGGAAGAGCCTTTTTAAGTATCTTGCGGAAACAGATTTGCTTGCACTGCCAAAAGGTAAACATAATATACCAGGTTCTGATCTTGTTATTAGTGTAGAGGATTCTGAAAATGGACCGTTAGAGAAAAGAGGAACAGAGAGCCATTATAAGAACATCGATTTCCAGTTTTGTGTAAAAGGAGTAGAGAGATTTGGTATAATTGACCATGCAACTTCTACTCCAAACTCAAAGTATAGACCTGACGTTATACATTATAAATATATAAAGGAGCGTACAAAGTTCTATGATTCTACGCCAGACAAGTTCTTCATCTTCTTCCCTGGTGACTGGCACATAGCAAAGGTAAATAATGATAGCGATGACCAAAATATCCGCGTATGTGTTGTAAAAGTAAGATGGGTAGAAGAATAAATGGGGATTTGTATGTTAACGTGAAAAAATGTGTAGAAAAATTTGGCACAAAGAAAATAATATAGTATTTTTGCACCACTTATTTCAATAGGACACACTTTTTATGAAAGAAACCAAAACAAGAACACTTAGAGGATTAACAAAAGGTAATGTTTGGGATTTACAGGAGTCGGACATCTTTGCTATGTGGGCGAAGCCTGATAAAGACGATGCTATCAATGAAAGGGCACAACATTATCTTGATATTATTAGGGCTGCATTTAATCTGGAAGAGATTAAAATTGACAAACCTGAGATAATAAAGAAATATGAAGATAGAGGTATGCATGTAGGTATTATACCTGTAAAGGACAAAGACCAGAAATGGGCTATCAAAAAACGTCCTATCAATCATGTTACCGACTTGACGTATGAAAATATCCAACATATTTCAGCAGCTAAACTGTTAGAGGTTATAGATCGTAACTTCGGTGGTGGTTGGGATAGCTTAAACCAGGGGATAAAAGATATTATAGAAAGTGGTTTCAGCATATCAACAACTACTCTTCCTAAGGATCGCCTTCACAAACCAGGAGGACTCTACGAGATAAAGGTCAATGATGGTTATGAAGTCCTTGAAATTCCAAAAGGCAATTGGATAGAAGCTATTTTTGCCAAGGCTAAGCCTGCGAATATTAAACCTAAACTTACCTTGGAAGAGGATAGTGATTCTAAAGAGGATGATGACGATGAATATGAGGAGAAGGAATCATATTACAAAGATGATGATGAAGAAGATTTGGACGATGATGCTCTTACAGAGGAAAGTTATCGTACTACCGTAGAGGAAGATCCTGAAGCATTGTCATTGGAGGCTACGGATATCAGCGATGGGGACGATGAAGACTTCTAACCTCTTCTCATAAAATACATGAAATAATAAGGCTTCTATTGTAACATGATATATGTTATCATAGTAGCCTTATTTTATTGCGTTATAGCGGCGTACCTGCATAGTTCCGTGGATATAGTTATCCCCAGATACAGCAGAGCCTATACATAAAGAATTTTACATCAATAACGCCATGAAGTTGCGCTCTGAAGTTCTTCACCTTAGAGTTGAAAGATTCAGCGGATGCGTTGGTTGAGAACTCCCCAAAGTAATTGAGGACTTCCTCTTCCTTTAATTTGATAGTGTCTCTTGCAGCTTTAACCTCTCTAAGTGAAGACTCAGAGACCTTATCATACCATTTGTGTAGTTCAATCTTTGCTGTGTCAGGAGT
>CAKQDQ010000162.1 GCA_934229335.1 uncultured Prevotella sp. | reverse complement strand
CCAAAAGGCAGTCCGTCAGCGTAAGCTAACTTAAGTGCCATCTTCCATTTGTCAGTACCAGGGAAATAATCAGTAAAGAATAGGTTGACGGCATAACGCTGGTCGGTTGGCATTGGTATGGACATCCCCCTATAATCCATATTGGTCTTCATTAGCGAGAAGGTAATCCATGAGTCAGTACCTGGTACAAATTCACCGTATAACTTGAAGTCTATACCCATGGCGTGGCCAGAACATTCGTTAATGCCGTTGTAAGTAACCTTTAGATTGTTAACACTATATGGCACGAGGTTTGACAAAGCCTTGTAATATGCTTCCGCTGTGAATTTGAACGGTCTGTCCATTAATTTAAAACGGTAGTCAAAAGCCCCTATAAAGTGTATGCTACGTTGTGATTTTATTTTGTTGTTGAGTGTGGCATAGGTTACACCTTCAATGGTTATTGTATCTCTAAGTTCTTTGAAGAAAGGAGCCTGATAGTACAGTCCCATAGCTAAACGGAATGTCGCATCGTGATTAAAGGCAGGTACGATAGCCAACGATGCACGGGGAGAGACAATACTTTCTTTGTTGAAAGACCAGTTTGCGAACCTTATGCCATAGTTTAATGTGTAGAATGTAGTCTCTGCGGCATTGTTGAATCGCCATGTGTCTTGTATGTAGAACTCAGTACGTCGTGCGTTAAGTGTATTCTTTGCGGCGAGGGTATATATCATATATAGGTCTGTACCACTGTGTGGCACGATATATCCAGAAGAGTCTCGCATCTCATATTCGCGAGATTGTTCCTTGATATTTTCCCATTTTATCGTAAGAGCAGTCTGTATGTTATGCTTGTTGGCATGGTGCTCAAGCATCAGTTTTGCACTCGCTACATTAGCTGTGAGGTAGTTGCGAGCATACTCCATGTATGTTCCTACTCCCAAGTTCTGCTGCGTCTCGGTTTGTGTGAGCCAGTACTGCCCTTGAATATCATACGTCTCTTGTTCCTTCGTGTGGAAGGCAGAGCCAATGAGAGAAATGTTCGTCCTCTCGTTGATGTTGCGTTTTATGGACAGGGAGCCAAAGTAAGTGCGAAAAATGTCCTTTTCCTGTCCATCAAAATAAACCTTGAAACCTTTTACGTTATTCAATGTGCCGAACGATGTTTCGCGGTCTGTTGGATAGAAGTTATATTTTGATTGTGAGATATTGCCGATAAAGTCTATCTGCCATCTTTTGTTTGGTGTATATGAAAGGTAAGTTTGATAGTCTATGAATTGCGGATCATATTCACCGTTAGTCTCAAAGGTCTTCAATAACGCCTTAGTAGTCTTGTAGCGAACAGCATTTGACCATGAAAACTTCTTGTTGCCTAAGCCTAAATACGCAGAACCACCAAGGAAACTGGCACTTAGTGATGCTTCAGTCTTCTTTGGCTTGCGGTATTTTATGCTCAGGGCAGAAGACATCTTGTCACCGTATTGCGCCTCATAGCCACCAGTAGAGAAGGCTATACTCTCTACCATGTCACCGTTGATAATAGAGAGTCCCTCCTGTTGTCCACTTCTCACGAGAAAAGGTCTGTATACCTCCACATCATTTATGTAAACGGAATTTTCATCGAAGCTACCACCTCTTACGTTGTATTGGGATGACAGCTCACTGTGAGTACTAACGCCAGCTTGTTGCTGTATAAGGTCTTCTACTGCATTTCCTGATGCGGAAGGTGCATTTTTTATGTCTGCTAATTTCAGGTCTTGTGTGGTGGAGGTCTGACGTTTCTTTTCTGTTACGGTGACATCATCAAGCATCGTACTACCTTCATAAAGTGTTACTTGAAGGTTTTGCCTACCACGAGGGCGACGTAATATGCGTTCCTTAGTCTTATAGCCAATCATAGAGAAGCGAACAACAACAGAGTCGGCAGAGGATAACTCAAGGGCGAAGTCGCCACGTAGATTGGTCATTGTGGCTTTGCCTTGCTTGAGACATGACACAGTAGCTAATTCTACGGGATTACCGTCGTTGTCAAGTACTCTACCTGTTAGCACAAAGTTTTGGGCTAACAGCATTAGGGGCATGAATAATAGTAGAAGTGTCAGTGACACTTTGCCTTTAGTGTGATATGATGATAAAGAAAATGTATACATACTACAATGATAACGTAAACAACTTTTTTTTATTGTATAACAAAAAGACAAGAATAGTAAATGGTAAAGAAAATAGAATTTTGACGATGAAAAATTTTGTAATTCAAATAATTTTTGTACTTTTGCACCCGATTCCGTAAGTTGTTACGATACACGGAAGGCGCGACATATTCAGATTACGCTCTGTTGTAGGGAGGGAAATGTGTCTATGCCGTCGGCTGTATATCATAGCAGGTGCGGAAGAAAGAGAAAGTCACCCCCATTTGTTATGGGGAATTTTATCAACAAACACTTATAGGAAAGTATGAAAGTACTTAAGTTTGGCGGAACCAGCGTTGGTTCTGTAGAGAGTATCCTTAGCCTTAAGAATATCGTTATGAACGAGGCAAAGGAACAGTCAGTAATCGTTGTGGTAAGTGCTCTTGGTGGCATTACTGACAAACTGTTAGCTACATCACGTCTTGCACTTGCCGGTGATGAGCGTTATCGTGAAGAATTTGAGGGTATTGTAGATCGTCATCATAAGATGATTGATACCATTATAACCAATCCGAAAGACAGGGAAAGGTTATTTACCACTGTTGATTCGCTGCTTGAACAGTTGAGAAGCATTTATTTCGGTGTGTTCCTTATTCATGATTTGTCTGAAAAAACACAGGATGCCATTGTTGCTTATGGTGAACGTCTTAGTTCTAATATCGTGGCAACGCTGATAAAGGGTGCGAAGTGGTTTGATTCACGAAACTTTATAAAGACAGAAGATAAGCAGGGAAAACACGTTCTTGACGCGGAATTGACTAATAAGCTCGTGCGTCAAACTTTTGCGGAGTTGCCACGCATATCGCTTGTGCCAGGCTTTATATCTAAAGACCATGAGAGTGGAGAAACTACAAACCTGGGACGTGGCGGCTCTGATTATACAGCTGCGATAATTGCTGCTGCCCTTAATGCAGAGGTGTTGGAGATATGGACTGATGTTGATGGATTCATGACGGCAGACCCACGTGTGATAAGTAGTGCTTATCCTATAAAGGAACTGTCGTATGTAGAGGCAATGGAGCTGTGTAACTTCGGTGCTAAGGTAATATATCCACCAACAATATATCCTGTATGTGTTAAGAATATACCGATAAGGGTTAAGAATACGTTTAATCCGAAAGCGGAAGGTACAATTATTAAGGAAGAGATAGAGGGGGATCATAAGCCTATTAAGGGTATTTCTTCTATTGGTGGTACAGCCTTGATAACTGTAACGGGACTTTCTATGGTAGGTGTGATTGGTGTAAATAGACGTATATTTACTACACTTGCTAATGAAGGAATATCAGTCTTTATGGTATCTCAGGCTTCATCAGAGAATTCTACATCTATAGGTGTAAAGGCAAGTGATGTAGAGGCTGCTACGAGGGTGCTGAATGAAGAATTTGAAAAGGAGATAAATACGGGTGCGATGTTCCCGATGCAAGTTGAGACTGGTTTGGCTACAATTGCTATTGTGGGCGAAAATATGAAGCGCACACCAGGTATTGCAGGTAAATTGTTTGGTACTTTGGGACGCTCTGGTATCAGCATAATAGCTTGTGCTCAAGGTGCGTCAGAGACAAATATCTCTTTCGTAGTGAAGGAACAGTACTTACGTAAGTCTCTGAATGTAATTCATGATTCGTTCTTCCTTTCTGAATATAAGGTACTTAACCTCTTCTTGTGTGGAGTAGGTACTGTTGGAGCGAAGCTTATAGAGCAGATACGTTCGCAGTATGATAGCTTGAAAAATGAGTCGCAGCTTCTGTTGAATGTTGTAGGTATCGCGTCTTCTAAGAAAGCTATATATAATAGGGAAGGACTAAACCTTGATACATATCGTGAGGCATTAGAGGCTTCTGAGCCTTCAAATGCTCGTAAACTACTTGAAAATATCGTTAATATGAACATTTTTAACGCTGTTTTCGTAGACTGCACTGCGTCAAAGGACGTTGCGGAACTGTATCAGGAGTTGTTGGAGCATAACGTGAGTGTCATTGCTGCCAATAAGATTGCGGCGTCAAGCGACTATGAGGGTTACAGAAAATTAAAGGAGACAGCCCTTCGAAAAGGAGTGAAGTTCCGTTTTGAGACGAATGTAGGTGCTGGACTTCCTATAATAGGTACTATAAACGACCTTCGTAATTCTGGAGATAAGATATTAAAGATAGAAGCTGTATTGAGCGGTACTCTTAATTATATCTTTAATGCCTTAAGCGAGGAAGTTCCTTTCTCTGAAACTGTAAAGCAGGCGAAGGAGCTTGGCTTTGCAGAACCTGACCCACGTATAGACCTTTCTGGTATGGATGTGGTGAGAAAACTCGTTATTCTTACCCGTGAAGCTGGCTATCGCATAGAGCAGGAGGATGTAGTAAAGAATCTGTTTGTGCCAAACGAATACTTTGAAGGAAGTGTAGAGGAATTCTGGAAGAAGCTTCCAAGTCTTGATGAGGATTTTGAGATTCGCAGAAAAGCTCTTGCCGCCAAGGGATGTAAGTGGAGATTTGTTGCCAAGATGGAAGTAGACGACAATGACGTAGTGACTGCCAATGTAGGACTGAAAGAGATTCCACAGAATCATCCATTCTATGAGTTGGAGGGTTCGAACAATATTGTGACCCTTACTACGGAGCGATACAAGGAGTATCCAATGCTGATACAAGGCTTTGGCGCTGGTGCGAGCGTAACAGCGGCAGGCGTCTTTGCTAACGTTTTGTCTATTGCAAACATCTAAATGACGGGAGGAAAAATATGAAGACAATAGTAATCCTTGGTGATGGAATGGCTGATAACCCAATAGAAAAGTTGGGAGGAAAAACACCTTTGCAATTTGCAAAGACACCTTACATGGATATGTTGGCGAAAACAGGACGTACAGGTCGTCTCGTGACTGTTCCCGAAGGGTATATGCCTGGTTCAGAAGTGGCTAATACGGCTATTCTCGGTTATAACCTTGATGAAGTATATGAGGGAAGAGGACCTTTGGAGGCAGCTTCTATTGGCTATGAGATGGATACACTTGACTTAGCGTTAAGATGTAACA
>CAKQDQ010000161.1 GCA_934229335.1 uncultured Prevotella sp. | reverse complement strand
CTGTAGGTCTATGCTGTTGCCAGCAGGCGACACGTTGCCTTTCAGGGCAAGGGTAGGGGTGCCACCTTCCAGTTCTATTCGTCCTTTGGTATGGTTGTAATCAGCATTAAGCGTAAGGTCGCCGAGATGTCCGTGTTCAAACTGGAAGTCTCTAACGTTGAGTTGCGCTGTGGCAGTGGGCGAAGAAAGCACCGAAGAGGCACTGACGATTCCTGATGCCCAGCCGTCGAACTCTACGGAATGGAAATTGACAAGGTTGAGGATGTAGCCGATGTTGATATTTTTTAGTTCGGCGGTGATAGAGTCGCCAGCGTGGCGTGAAGCGGTGCCGTTGACGTAAAGGTGCTGGTTAGGATTCTCGATGGCAAGACGGTTGACGGATAGCTTGCCGTCAGTGTAGTCTATACCACTTGAGTGTACAGACCATACCGTGTCGCCCACTTCAAAAGAAGAGTGGGGAATGGTGACCAAGGCACGTGCGCTATTGTCGGTGTTGCGCGTGAATTGCGACAAGATGTTGATGCGTCCGCGGAAGATGTTTTGCCTCATGTTGTCCCATGACATCACGGTGCGTAACTCGTTGTCGCCAGCTTCATTCTCAAGCGATAGGCTGACGGGACCGTTCTTCTCTATCATAGTAGATGTTATGATGCTACGAATGGTGGAGCTGGCGGTCCATAGCTCTATCTCTGTATTTTCTAACTGTGTGTTAGAAACTTTCAGTGATGGAGCAGATAAGTTAATGTCGCAACTGTTATATGGGCAGTTAACGTAGCCACTAAAGTTTATGGGCTTGTCAAGGTCTACGGGAATATTGACAATGCGTTTTAGGAATGTAATGTTATCTATGTTTCCATCAAACGTAAACTCATTGTCACTGTAACGCCTCTTGTCGTTGCTTCTAAGTGCGGGAATGTGGTATTCTACGATGTCTCTCAGTCCCTTGGCAAGAGTCGTGACGTTGAGTTTTCCATGCATATTGATATTAGCGAAGTCGCTTGTCAGCGAAATGTCCTTTTCTCCGTTGTCGTTGGTAGCAATAGAGGCTGTGAGGTGGTCGAGGTATGCGTCTTGTTTCTCGCTATTAGCGTTTGTTACGCTGACATTATTAAGACTAACGCTACCTGCTATGTTGTTGATATTGCTGCCGTTAATGTCTGCTCTCATGTTGAATGTGAAGCGGTCGCTACCAAACTGGTGTGTCAAGTTGATAGCGCTGGGACAGATGTCGGTAGCCTCTACAGACGCATTGAGGCTCTTGTGTGCCCCTATTGATGCTTTACCGTTGACACTGAGGTTGATGTTTGGGTCGTGAATAGTGAATGTACCTCCAATGTTGTCGCCTGCATAGCTGAGATCTATGGTAGCGTCGCGGTATGTATAGCTGTTGTACGTAAATTCGCTGATGTTGCCCTTGGCTGAGGCTGACTGTAGTTTATAGTTCTCGGATAATAGTGCCTTCAAGTTGACGTCACAACGAAGGTTACCGAATCTATTGTCGTCAGTGAGTTGCGTGATGTCCATGTTGGGCGTCTTTATGTCAGCAACAATATTCCTGTCGTTGTATTTGGCATTTATGTCCGCCTTACCTATTTGGGAAGCTACAAGGGTAGTGTTGGCGGTGAAGTGCGCCTTGTCAAACATTTTGACTCTGCCGTGAATGTTGATATCCCCAGTCTTATTGAATATATTTGGAAGAGTTATTACGTGTGACAGCTTGTTTATGAATGCGTCAGAAACGGAAACATTACTGACGAGAAGGTCACCGTGCGGATTTCCGAGGATGTCCTGAACGGTGGCAGACAGTGATACGGTAATGTCGTTATTGCTGGTAGACGATAGTGTTAAGGTTGACTGCGACTGTGTGTCTGTGCCCTCCATTGTTGCGTTGACGCTGACAATGGGTAGTGACGATACGTCACCGTTGGGCAGAAGTGGCGAGAAGTCTGTAGGCGAGATCTTATGCGCTTCCACTTTCGCCTTGAACTTCAAGGAGCCTTTACGTATCTTGCCTCTATCTTTGCTGTAGGCTATCGACGCATGTGGTATGGCAATACGCGTGTGGGGCATCACCAGTGTAATATTATTAAACGAAAAATTGTTGTTCTTGATGTTGGCGTCAGCCGTTATATCCTTCACGTGCAGTCCTGAGGCCTCGAGAAAAGAAAGCCTTTTGAGAGAAGCGTCAACGGTGTCGTCGGTGAGTGACGACAGAATGATGTGTGAGGAAAAACGTGATAGATGGATATGATAAGGCGAAAACTTACCGTTAGTTGTGGGTTTGTCCCATTGGTCGTAGTTGATGCTGCTGTTGCGTATGATGAGCGATGCAATGTGCAGATTCAGAGGCGTAGAAGATGTTGTATCTTTGCTTCTTAAAGAATCTATAACAAACTGACAATTAAGTGGTGACGCGGCATCGTTGCGGTAAATATTTGCATTGATACCAAATAATTGTGCAGAGGAAATAGAAATCTTACCATCAAAAAGGGGCATTAGTTCGATAGTAGCCGATACACGTCCGGCGCACAGCATACGCTTGTAGTGTTGATCGTAGATGGTAAGGTCGTCGATAATGATGCGGTTGAACAGGCGAAGGTCGATATTTTTAGCACTGACCTTAGTGCCTAATTTTTGTGATAAGGCGTCGCTTAGATAGTCCGCAATAATCGTTTGCACTGCTGATAATCGCAGCAGTGCAAACAGACATAGATAGACAGTAAATACTGTCCATATTATGGTGCGGACAAAATGTTTCATGTGTTCTCTACATTTATCGCCATTAATCAACCGCCCTTAATTTATAGTATGAATCTTTATCTTGATGCTAAAATATAAAAGAAAAATGGCTCATTGTTACTAAGAGAAAATCTTGCTTCCGACCCTTACGTGGTTAGAGCCGTGTTCCTGTGCTAAAAGGTAGTCATGGCTCATTCCGTATGATTTAACGGAGAAGGTATCATCGGTGGCGAAGAATTTAGCCTTTACCGCATCAAAGAAATCACTTGCCTTCTGAAACTCTCGTTTTATTTCGTCAGTATCGTCAGTGTTGCTCGCCATCATCATGATACCACGTATGCGGACGTGCGTCATCTCTTTCCATTCTCCATCTTCCAAAAGTTTCATGCAGTCGTCAGGTAGCATACCGCTTTTAGTGTCTTCCTGAGCAAGATGTAGTTCAAGGAGAACATCAATGGTACGATTACATTTGGCTCCCTGACGCTCTATCTCCTTCAATAGTTTCAGTGAGTCCACTGTCTCTATCATAGCGATGTATGGTGCGATATACTTTACTTTATTTGTCTGGAGATGACCAATAAAGTGCCATTCGATATCCTTCGGTAGGCTATCGTACTTGATTCGTAACTCTTGCTCGCGACTTTCTCCAAATACACGTTGCCCCTCAGCGTAGGCTTCCGCTACTGCTTCAATAGGGTGATACTTGCTGACTGCTACAAGGCACACACCATCGTGAAGAGAGTTGCGTACCTCCTTAAGGTTGTCTTTAATCATTTTTTTACCCCATTAATTATTGCAATAGGGGAGACCATGATGTCTCCCCACTATGTTGTTTCTATCCTTGCTCCTGTTCTGCTTGCATCTCCTGTGCCATGGCATCCTCATATTCAGGCCGGTCGTCTTCTACAGGTTTATTGACGTGTTTGGTACCGTCATGCTCGAATACATCAAGCAGGGTAGTCTCGGCTGCGGATGCTATTTTCCAGTCTTGCATACCAGTGTTCATAACCTCCTCAACATTCTTTATCGCGTTCTGAAACGTGTTGCTCTGCACAAGATAATTGACAGCAGAAAGCTTCTCTTTTCCACTCTTCTCGTCTAAGATAATGAACTGTAGTTTAACCTTATACCATTTGTCGTCACGAGGGTTGTCACTGAAGAAAATCTCTTTGTACGGAGTCTTCTTAATGTCAGTAACAATGAATTCACCAGAGATATATGATGACATCTCACTGATTATCTCTTCTTCGGCTTCTGTAAAAGATAGGGCATCAACGACGTATGATTCCGTAACCTTTTTTTGTGCACCGTCTTCCATTGTCTTCTCGTAGCGTATTTTGG
The DNA here is from genome assembly GCA_934229335.1 of uncultured Prevotella sp. Classification (GTDB taxonomy): domain Bacteria; phylum Bacteroidota; class Bacteroidia; order Bacteroidales; family Bacteroidaceae; genus Prevotella. The sequence continues at coordinate 1,125 of CAKQDQ010000161.1, read as the reverse complement.
TTTCAAACCATTCTGCAGTTCTTGATCTCATTGGTTGTATGTTAAGTTGTTTTTAGTTTGATTCGTGTAAATGAATGTGCACGATATAAGTAAGTATTCAAAATTATTTATATATATCAGTAAGTGAACATTTTTATTTCTGAAATTATATTTAATACAGTCTCTTTGGCGCATCTGCTTCCTCTGTTTTCAGTCACAATGATTACATTGTTCCCTCAAACAGAGAAAACATCTGCATCCAAATAGCCTATATTAAATATAAAAATAATTTTGAACACTTACTTATATATGTGGATACATAGTGTTCGTTCTGCAAAATTATATAATAACTTTCAAAGTGGCAACAAAACAAGGCTTTTAATCTCTTATGATAACAAAAAAAAGCAAAAGTTCTTGTATTTCGATATTTTTTTGTAATTTTGTGCCGATTAATAAATTGTGGCAGTATGTGAAAATGCTGCGTAAATAAACTCAAAAATAAGTTCAAACAAAAATGCCAGAGATATCAAAACGCGGAGTGGAGATGCCAGAGTCGCCAATAAGAAAGCTCGCTCCACTCGCAGTAGCTGCTAAACAGCGAGGCATGAAGGTGTATCATCTGAATATAGGACAGCCAGACTTGCCAACACCGCAGGTCGGACTGGATGCCTTGAAAAATATAAAAAGAGAGATATTAGAGTATTCACCGTCACAGGGAATACAGTCATATAGGGAAAAACTGGTGGGATATTACGCTAAGTACAATATTGCAGTTAACCCTGATGATATTATTATTACAAGTGGAGGTAGTGAGGCGATACTCTTCGCTTTTATGGCATGCCTTAATCCTGGTGATGAGATTATTGTGCCAGAACCTGCTTACGCTAACTATATGGCGTTTGCCATATCTGCTGGTGCAAAGATAAGGACAATAGCTACAACAATAGATGAGGGCTTCTCACTGCCAAAGGTTGAGAAGTTTGAAGAGTTGATTAATTCACGTACAAGGGCTATTATGATTTGTAATCCTAATAACCCTACAGGGTATCTGTATACGAGGAGAGAGATGAACCAGATACGTGATCTCGTGAAGAAATATGACCTATATCTCTTCTCTGATGAAGTGTATCGTGAGTACATATATAC
>CAKQDQ010000160.1 GCA_934229335.1 uncultured Prevotella sp. | reverse complement strand
GCCCATTCCTGCTCAAGGTCCATTATCTTCAATCCTTCGAACAGGTCACGTTGTCCCTCAAAATACGACTGCAACGTGTCAACAAGCACTGACTTACCGAACCTGCGAGGACGGCTTAAATAGTTAAACTTTACTCCATTGACAAGTTCCCAAACTATATCTGTTTTATCTATATATACACATCCTGTTCGCCTTATTTCAACAAACGACTGGATTCCTACTGGTAGTCTTCGCTTTATATTTTTGGTTGTTATCATATAGCATCCCTTTCTTTCTTCTGCAAATTTACACAAAATAGTTGAGTTTAGTAGTTATTTATCTTCAAAAAAATCACTAAAGTAACACAAGGTATGTTTTTTCGAGTAGCCCCTACAGGTAGTAGTGGTTCTATTAAGGGTATTAATTTGTGGAATAACCACATAACTAACGTTTGGTATTTTTTATTATCGTCATGTTAATTTCTTGCATATCTTAAGGATTATCAGTAACTTTGCACACAGAAAACAATGTTGTATCAGGATGAAACGATTTGGAAACATACTCTTTGCACTACAGCTCTCTCTCATTATTATGGTAATGAGCGTGGGCACTACTGTCGTGCACTGTCTCAAGACTGATAGAGTACAGATTGTTACTGATAAGAAACACGACTCTACTACTTCATGCTGCACCACCGATGACCATCATAACAGCAATACGGTTGACGCCAACTGTATGAAGTATCAACAGGTAAAGCTGTCGCCATATAACGTGATACAACACGTAGAGACGGACTTTGCACCAACACTTATTACAATACCGCAAATGCCGTGGATAGCACAGGCAGCACCTGTAGCGTGGCATTTGCTTAACAATAAATGTAAACTCTGGAAATATTTTCCTAACTCACCGCCAAGGAAGTACTTGGCATTTATAAGCGTCCTTTTGATTTGATTTTGAGATGTTACCGTAACGCTATTGCGCTACGGGCAATGATGCGTTGCCATATTTTACAAAAAGGCTATAATGACTTCTCAATTCTAACACTACACAACATTTATCAAAAGGACAATAATGAACAGTAAATATCTCATAGCGGCTTCGCTAACAATAGGTAGCATAACGACACAAGCGCAGGAACATAGCGAAGACAACGACTCTATATACAAAGAGACTGACCTTAAAGAGGTTAACATAACAGCACGACGCATGGGAATTACCCGTATGGGAGGTGCTATTAATGGCATAAACATGAATAAGGAAGAGCTGTTTAAGGCGGCTTGCTGTAACCTTGGCGAGAGTTTTACCACTAACCCATCGGTAGACGTGGCGTATAATGATGCCACTACTGGTGCAAGACAGATAAAACTACTCGGACTGTCAGGCACATACGTACAGATGCTGACAGAGAATATGCCTGACTTTAGAGGTGCTGCCACACCTTACGCACTCGGATATGTGCCAGGTCCATGGATGAAAGGCATACAGGTGTCGAAGGGTAGCGCATCGGTTAAGAATGGCTACGAGTCTATCACAGGACAGATTAACGTGGACTATCTGAAACCTGACGACGAACAGGGAATGACGATAAACCTCTATGGCGACTCAAAGAACAGACTGGAGGCTAACGCTGACGCTAACATCCATATTAACGAACAACTGAGCACAGAAGTGCTCCTGCATCATGAGAACAGCACTAAAAACCATGACGAGAACGGAGACGGATTCTATGACAAGCCAAAGGTGGAGCAATATAACCTGCAAAACCGTTGGAAATATGTATCTGACAAGTACATTATGCACGCAGGACTGACGATGCTGAAGGAGAACAGAAATGGCGGAGAGATGGACCACAGTACTGAAAACAACATGATGAACCACTCACCATACCGCATCTCGTTACACACCAACCGATACAGTGGATACATGAAACACGCCTTTATATTAAATAAGGAGCACGGAACTAATATTGCACTGATGACATCTGCCTCTATGCACAAACTCGATGCACTCTACGGATGGAAAACTTACTATGCTAACGAGAAGAACCTGTATGCCTCTCTGATGTATGAGACGAACTTGTCGACAGAGCATAACATATCAGCAGGACTGAGTTACAATCACGACTACATCAGCCAACTTATCCAGCCAGGATATTCTACCATCAGCAACAACACTGAGGCTAATGGTTTACTTAACCTTAAAGAGAAAGAAAATACTCCTGGTGCATACGTGCAATACACTTATACACTCGGCACTCGACTGACAGCGATGGCAGGACTGCGCTACGACCACAGTTCTATATACGGTGGATTTGTTACACCACGCTTCCATGTTAAATACTCACCTGCCGACATCGTCAGCGTGAGACTGTCGGCAGGAAAGGGCTACCGCACCGTGTTTGCATGGGCAGAAAACAACTACCTTTTAGCAAGCGGAAGGACACTGCACATTGCAGATGACCTGAAGCAAGAGGCAGCATGGAACTATGGCATCAGCACAGCACTCTACATACCTATAGCCAACAAAACGCTGAAGGTGAACGCAGAATATTATTATACACGGTTCTCTAACCAAGCGGTTGTTGACTACGACACCGACGAAAACGTGATAAATATAGCCAACCTTAACGGTAAATCATATTCGCACACCTTTCAGATTGACGCCACATATCCACTACTTAAAGGGCTGGAGATAACAGCAGCGTATCGCCTGAACGATGTAAAGACTACATACGGCGGAATAACAATGGAGAAGCCATTGACAAGCCGATATAAGGCACTACTGACAGCATCTTACAAGACACCACTCGGACTATGGCAGTTTGACGCAACACTGCAACTGAACGGTGGCGGACGCAACCCTAAACCCTACACGCTAACAAACAACACACTGTCATGGGACGAGAGATTCAAAGCTTACGAACAGCTCAGCGCACAAGTGACACGCTGGTTCCGCCATTGGTCTGTATATATAGGCGGCGAAAATCTTACTGGATTCACACAGAAAACGTCTATCTACGGCAGCAACAATCCATGGGGAAAGGATTTTGAGCCAACTCTCGTCTGGGGACCCGTACACGGACGTATGATATACGCAGGCGTTAGAATAAACATTGGAAGAACAAACTCACTTTAAAATAACAATCATAAACACAACATAAAAATGAAAAAATATCTTTTGACATTCATCATGGCAGTATTAGCAACTGCCACTTTCGCAAAGAAAAACATTCAAACCGTAATCTTCACCACCACACCACAAATGCACTGCGAGGCATGTGAAAAGAAGATAAAGGGCAATCTGCGCTTCGAAAAAGGAATAAAGACCATTGAGACTAATGTGCCAGCACAAACTGTCACAGTACAGTTTGACGCTGACAAGACTACAGCGACAAAACTGCAACAAAGCTTCAGCAAGTTCGGCTACAAGGCACGCATCTTGAAAAAAGGCGAGAAAGTAACAACTAACAGCAAAGAGAAATGCACATTGATGTAATATCCGCAATATCTTTAATATAAAGTTAATTCGCTAATCTGTTTAGTTAAAAATACATAAAAACGTAATTAGTTTTCTATATACACTTGTGTACATAGATAATTATGTGTAATTTTGCAGACCGATTAATCGGGGTACACTTAGAACCCCACGGATGTTAGTGTTAATAGCTGTGCGTTTGGCCACGCCAGTGGTTAGTGAATCTGCATCCGAAAAAATGTTTTTTAGTAGTAATAAAATTTTTAAGTTAAAGAATGAACACTTTAAGTTACAAGACAATCTCCGCTAACAAGGAGACTGCAAAGAAGGAGTGGGTCGTTATTGATGCCTCAGAGCAGGTAGTAGGCCGTCTCGCTTCAAAAGTGGCAAAGCTGCTTCGCGGTAAGTACAAGCCAAACTTCACTCCACACGCTGATTGTGGCGACAACGTTATTATTATCAATGCTGCGAAGGTAGTCTTCACAGGTAAGAAGGAAACCGACAAGGTTTACACTCGTTACACTGGTTATCCTGGTGGTCAGCGCTTCAATACTCCTGCACAGCTTCGTCAGAAGAAGGATGGTGTTGACAAAATGCTTCGTCACGCTATCAAGGGTATGCTTCCAAAGGGTATCCTCGGTCGTTCACTCATGAACAACCTCTACATCTACGAGGGAACAGAGCATCAGCAGCAGGCACAGCAGCCTAAGGCTATCGACATCAATCAGTACAAATAATAATAGATATACATAACATGGAAGTAATAAACGCAATCGGTCGTCGCAAGAGCGCAGTAGCTCGTGTATATCTCTCAGAGGGCACCGGAAAGATAACTATCAACAAGGTAGATATTACAAAGTATTTCCCATCAGCAATTCTTCAGTATGTTGTAAAGCAGCCTCTTGAGCTCCTTGAAGCAGCTGAGAAGTATGACATCAAGGCTAATCTTGACGGTGGTGGCTTTACAGGTCAGAGCCAGGCTCTCCGCCTCGCTATCGCACGCGCACTCGTTAAGGTTGACGCTGAAGACAAGAAGAACCTCAGAGACCACGGATTCCTCACACGTGACGCACGTAAGGTTGAACGTAAGAAGCCAGGTCGTCCAAAGGCTCGTCGTCGCTTCCAGTTCTCTAAGCGTTAATACTTGGAGACGGAAACACTGTTTAGTATCTAAACCTGCCAGACTCTATCACCTTACTATATATAAGAGCTATGCGACAGAACAAAACGCAACAGCCACGCTTATAACAGCGTAAAGGTGTAGGCTACCCGCAGGCTGATTCTAACAAAAGAATTAAAAAGAAAGTAAACAAACGAAAAAAGAAAGAAAGACAATGTCAAGAACAAATTTTGATCAGTTACTTCAGGCTGGCTGTCACTTTGGCCACCTCCGTCGCAAGTGGAATCCTGCTATGGCTCCTTACATCTTCATGGAGCGCAACGGTATTCATATCATCGACCTTCACAAGACTGTTGCTAAGGTTGACGAGGCTTCAGAAGCTCTGAAGAATATCGCAAAGCAGGGTAAGAAGATTCTGTTCGTCGCTACTAAAAAACAGGCTAAGGACGTAGTTGCCGAGAAGGCACAGAGCGTTAACATGCCTTACATCAACGAGCGCTGGGCTGGTGGTATGCTCACCAACTTCCAGACTATCCGTAAGGCTATCAAAAAAATGGCGAACATAGATAAGCTTACTGCTGACGGTACATACAGCAACCTCTCTAAGCGTGAGCTCCTTCAGATCTCACGTCAGCGCGCCAAGCTGGAGAAGAACCTCGGTTCTATCGCTGATCTGACA
>CAKQDQ010000159.1 GCA_934229335.1 uncultured Prevotella sp. | reverse complement strand
CTATCATCATACTCGAATCTGCTGACAAGCAGTTACTTGGACTCATTTGTGCCAAGATTCGTTCTTTCCGTAAGCCTGAGCCTTATAAGGGTAAGGGTATCCTGTTCCAGGGCGAGGTTATCCGCAGAAAGTCTGGTAAGTCAGCTTCAGCTAAGTAATTTTAATACATTACGACTATGACAACAAAGAAAGTAGAAAGACGAATTAAGATCAAATATAGAGTTCGTAAGAACGTAAACGGTACCGCTGAACGTCCTCGTCTCAACGTATTCCGTAGCAACAAGCAGATTTACGCTCAGGTTATTAATGATGTTACTGGTCAGACATTGGCTTCTGCATCTTCTCTTGGTCTTGAGGCTATGCCTAAGATTGAGCAAGCACAGAAGGTTGGTGCGCTCGTTGCTGAAAAGGCAAAGGCGGCTGGTATCACATCTGTAGTATTCGACCGTAACGGCTACCTCTATCACGGACGTGTAAAGGCTCTCGCTGATGCAGCACGTGAGGGTGGTCTTAACTTCTAAACGATTTTATAGCAATGGATAAAGTAAAAGTAAATAGCGACGTTGAATTGAAAGACAAGCTGGTTGCTATCAACCGTGTTACTAAGGTAACAAAAGGTGGTCGCACCTTCACATTCGCTGCTATCGTCGTTGTTGGTGACGGTAATGGTACTATCGGATGGGGACTTGGTAAAGCTGGTGAAGTGCAGCAGGCTATAGCTAAGGGCACTGACGCAGCAAAGAAAAATCTTGTTAAGGTGCCTGTAATCAAGGGTACTATTCCTCACGAAGTAGAGGTTTCTTTTGGTGGTGCTAAGGTATTCCTCAAGCCTGCTGCCCTCGGTACTGGAATGGTATGTGGTGGTGCTATGCGTGCTGTGCTCGAAAGCGTAGGAGTTAACGATGTACTCGCTAAGTCTAAGGGATCATCTAACCCTCACAACCTCGTAAAGGCAACTATCAAGGCTCTTGCAAGTCTTCGTGACGCACGTACTGTAGCACAGGAGCGTGGCATCAGCATGAACAAGGTATTTAATGGCTAATAAAAAGGAGGTTATATAAATGGCAACTATTAAAATTAAGCAGATTAAGAGCCGTATCGGTGCTTCTGCAGACCAGAAGCGTACCCTTCTTTCATTAGGTCTTCATAAGATCTCACAGGTTGTAGAGAAGGAAGATACACCTTCAACACGCGGTATGATCCGTAAAGTGCATCATCTGGTGACTGTTGTAGAGTAATAACTAATCATTAAACTGAACGATTATGAAATTGAATAATTTGAAACCAGCAGCTGGTTCAACCCATTCACGTCGTCGTATCGGTCGCGGTCCTGGTTCAGGACTGGGTGGTACATCTACTCGTGGTCACAAGGGTGCTAAGGCACGTTCTGGTTATAAGAAGAAGATTGGATTTGAGGGTGGTCAGATGCCACTGCAGCGTCGTCTGCCTAAGTTCGGCTTCAAGAACATTAACCATAAGGAGTACTTCGCTGTTAACCTCTCTACTCTGCAGAAAATGGCAGAGCGTGAGAATTTAGAGAAGATCGGATTAGCTGAATTACAGAAGGCTGGTCTTACTAACGGTAAGGAACTTGTAAAGGTTCTTGGTAACGGTGAGTTAAAGGCTAAGCTTACTGTAGAAGCTAACGCCTTCTCTAAGACCGCACAGGCTGCTATTGAAGCAGTTGGCGGTACTGCTGTGGTGCTCTAAAGCATCTATTGTTTTACCTCTGAGTAAAAACTAAAGTAATGAAGAAATTTATAGAGACACTGAAGAACTGTTGGAAGGTCGAAGATTTGCGTGTGCGTCTTCTTGTAACAATACTCTTTGTCGCTATCTATCGTTTCGGTTCTTTCGTGGTTTTGCCGGGTGTAAACCCTGCAAACCTCGAAAAACTGCAACAGCAGACTGCGGGGGGATTGATGTCACTTCTGGATATGTTCTCTGGTGGCGCATTCTCTAACGCATCAATTTTCGCACTCGGAATAATGCCATACATCTCTGCATCTATCGTGATGCAGCTGGTGGCTATTGCTGTACCGTCTTTTCAGAAGATGCAGCGTGAGGGTGAGAGCGGTAGAAAGAAGATAATGCAGTATACTCGCTATTTGACAATAGCGATTCTTATCTTTCAGGCACCATCTTATCTCATGAACTTAAAAATGCAATCTCCGGGTGCTCTCGCGTCAGGACTTACATGGACTGAGTTTATGTTGCCTGCTACTATCATTCTTGCCGCTGGCTCTATGTTTATACTTTGGCTGGGTGAGCGTATCACAGACAAAGGCGTAGGCAATGGTATATCCCTCATAATTATGATAGGTATTATTGCTCGTCTTCCACAAGCCTTCATTCAGGAGGTAGGTAGTCGCTTTACTGCTATTACTGGTGGTGGTTTGGTAATGTTTATCGCAGAGGTGCTAATATTGTATGCTGTAGTATGTGCAGCTATACTTCTCGTGCAGGGTACGCGTAAGGTACCAGTACAGTATGCGAAGAAGGTCGTTGGTAATACACAGTTTGGCGGAGCTCGTCAGTATATACCGTTGAAGCTTTTTGCTGCAAATGTGATGCCTATTATCTTTGCTCAGGCATTGATGTTTATACCTCTCGCTATTGTACAGTACAGTACTGATGACTTGGGTTGGTTTACTCGTTCGTTACTGGATAACACCAGCCTCCTGTATAATATAGTGTATGTATTGCTTATTGTCGCTTTCACATACTTCTATACAGCGATAACGCTTAATCCTACTCAGATGGCTGAAGACATGAAACGTAATAATGGTTTCATTCCAGGTGTAAGACCTGGTAGGGATACAGCTAATTACATCGAGGAGATAATGTCACGTCTGACATTGCCAGGCTCTCTTTTTATTGCCTTCATTGCAATAATGCCAGCTCTTGCAGGATTGCTCAACGTGCAGCAGGGCTTTGCCCAGTTCTTCGGTGGAACGTCTTTGCTCATCTTAGTAGGTGTTGTTATTGATACTATACAGCAGATACAATCACACCTTATGATGGTACATTATGATGACCTGTTAAGTTCTGGACGTACACGTCCGCAGGCGGGATTTAGTGCTTATTAATATAAAGTCTAAAGATGGCTATATATCTAAAGACTGAACATGAAATACAACTGATGCGTGCTGCCAATCTTCTGGTTGGTAGTACGCTCGGTGAACTGGCAAAACACATTAAGCCAGGGGTTACTACAGCGACCTTAAATAAAATTGCTGATACTTACATTCGTGACCATGGTGCAACACCGACTTTCCTCGGTTTCCCAAATCCTTACGGTGGACCATTCCCCGCAAGTATATGCACTTCGGTCAACGGCTGTGTCGTTCACGGAATACCTAATGAGAAACAGGTATTAAAAGAAGGTGACATAGTATCTATTGATTGCGGAACATTATTGGAAGGATACAATGGTGATTCTGCGTATACTTTCCCTGTAGGAGAAATCTCTGATGAAGTGAGAAACCTTCTCCTTGTAACAAAGGAAAGTTTATATAAAGGTATAGAACAAGCTGTTCATGGGAATCACATCGGTGATATAGGACAGACGGTTCAAGAATATTGTGAAGCCAACGGCTATGGTGTCGTAAGAGAATTGACGGGACATGGCATTGGTAAAGAAATGCATGAAGACCCTGCCGTTCCTAATTATGGAAAGAGAGGACATGGATCACAATTAAAATCAGGAATGTGTATAGCCATAGAACCTATGATAACTATGGGAAAACGACAGATATGGTTAGCTCCTGATAGATGGTCAATATTGACAAGAGACAATATGCCTGCGGCTCATTATGAGCATACTATTGCTATAAGAAAAGGTAAGGCAGACATTCTCTCGTCTTTCACCGAGATAGAAAAATTGATAAAAATATAAATATAACGCTTAAAGTACAGTCTAAAAGCTTAAATAACGTTCAACAAACAAAATTATGGCAAAACAGTCTGCTATAGAACAAGACGGCACAATTATTGAGGCATTAAGTAATGCAATGTTCCGTGTAGAGTTAGAGAATGGAGTACAAATCATTGCGCATATCTCTGGAAAGATGAGAATGCACTATATCAAGATTTTACCTGGAGATAAGGTAAAGGTAGAGATGAGTCCGTATGATTTGACAAAGGGAAGAATCAGTTTTAGATACAAATAGTGCGTGTTTATCAATGTATTACGCATAGCATTGTGTAGTAGGTTTAGAACGTACTTATTGATTTGAATATAATATACAATTAATAATATAACATTAATATTCATAGCAAAGATGAAGACAAGAGCATCATTGAAGAAGCGTTCTCCTGAGTGCGTTATAGTACGCCGTAAGGGTCGTCTTTTCGTAATTAACAAGAAAAACCCAAAGATGAAGCTTCGTCAGGGTTAAAAATTATTAAAGGTTAAAAGTTGATGTCTGATGTTAAATAATTTCGTAGTTTCAACTAAAGTTAGTAACTTTGTTGCTCCGAAGTTTTGAAAATTAGATTATTGACAATTATTTTATTTATTATCAATCAATTATGGCAATAAGAATTGTTGGAGTAGATTTGCCCCAGAATAAGCGTGGCGAAATCGCATTGACTTATATCTATGGTATAGGTCGAAGTAGTTCAGCAAAGATATTGGATAAGGCTGGTGTTAGCCGTGACCTGAAGGTCAACGAGTGGAGCGATGACCAGGCTGCCAAAATCCGCGAAATTATCGGCGCTGAATTCAAAGTAGAAGGTGATCTCCGTTCAGAGATCCAGTTGAACATCAAGCGTCTGATGGATATTGGTTGCTATCGTGGCGTCCGTCATCGTAATGGTCTTCCTGTTCGCGGTCAGAGCACTAAGAACAATGCTCGTACTCGTAAGGGTAAGAAGAAGACTGTTGCTAATAAGAAGAAGGCCACAAAGTAATAATGTATTAACTTTGAAAAACTAATTAAGTCATGGCAAAGAAACAAGCAACAAATAAAAAAAGAAACGTAAAAGTTGATGCTATCGGTCAGCTTCATGTTCATAGTTCTTTTAATAATATTATCGTAAGCCTTGCAAACTCTGAGGGACAGGTTATTTCATGGTCATCAGCAGGTAAGATGGGTTTCCGTGGTAGTAAGAAGAATACTCCTTACGCAGCTCAGATGGCAGCTCAGGATTGTGCAAAGGTAGCATATGATCTTGGTCTCCGTAAGGTGAAGGCATACGTAAAGGGTCCTGGTAACGGTCGTGAGAGTGCGATACGTGCATGTCATAGCAGCGGTATTGAGGTAATGG
>CAKQDQ010000158.1 GCA_934229335.1 uncultured Prevotella sp. | reverse complement strand
AGACAATACCCCTCCACATGGCAGCAACTTGTCTGCACTATGGTCAGGAAGCTTTCGAGGGTATGAAGGCATACCGTTGTCCTGACGGCAAGGTACGTGTGTTCCGCACAGACGAAAACGCTGCTCGTTTGCAGTCAACATGCCGTGGTATACTCATGCCAGAGTTGCCAACAGAACGTTTTAACGAGATGGTTGACAAGGTAGTGCGTCTCAATCAGGAGTTTATCCCACCATACGAGAGCGGTGCTACGCTCTATATCCGTCCGCTTCTCATCGGTACAAGCGCACAGGTAGGTGTACATCCATCTCAAGAATATCTCTTCCTTATATTCGTAACACCAGTAGGTCCATACTTCAAGGGCGGTTTCTTCGCTAACCCTTACGTTATCATTCGTGACCATGACCGTTCAGCTCCGCTCGGAACAGGTATCTATAAGGTAGGTGGCAACTATGCCGCTTCATTGCTTGCCAACCAGAAAGCACATGAACTGGGCTACGCTTGTGAGTTCTATCTCGACGCGAAAGAGAAGAAATACATCGACGAAGCAGGCGCAGCAAACTTCTTCGGCATTAAGAACAATACATACATCACACCGCTTTCTACCTCAATACTGCCGTCAGTGACCAACAAGTCACTCATGCAGTTGGCAGAAGATATGGGCTTGAAGGTAGAGCGCAGACAGATACCAGAAGAGGAACTGGAGACAATGGAAGAGGCAGGAGCATGCGGTACAGCGGCAGTTATATCTCCTATCTCTCGCATTGACGACATAGAGACAGGCAAGTCTTACGTCTTTGGCGACAAGCCAGGTCCTATCAGTGAGAAACTCTTTAACAAACTCCGTGGCATACAGTATGGTACTGAGGAAGATATCCATGGCTGGACACGCGTAGTAATAGAATAAATGGGAAAAGGAAAACTCGCTAAGTTTGCGGATATGGAGCGTTATGAGAACGTGTTTCAGTATCCGTATAGTGTTGTCGACAATGTACCCTTCGACATGAAGGGACATTGGCGGCAACAATATTTTCGTAATGACAACCCGATAGTGCTCGAACTGGGCTGCGGAAAGGGAGAATACACGGTAGAACTCGCAAAACTCTACCCAGAGGTTAACTTCATAGGCGTTGACATAAAGGGTGCGCGTATGTGGACAGGAGCAACAGAGGCCTTAAAGGAAGGGCTGAAGAACGTGGCGTTCCTGCGTACAAGCATAGAGATAATAGACCGTTTCTTTGCCACAGACGAGGTGCAGGAAATATGGCTAACCTTCTCTGACCCACAGATGAAGAACCCACGCAAGCGACTGACCTCTACGTATTTCATGGAGCGTTACCGTAAGTTTCTTGTCGATGGAGGCATCATTCATCTCAAGACCGACTCTAACTTCCTCTTCACCTACACCACATATATGGTGGACACCAACCACTTGCCGCTCCTCTTCCGTACTACAGACCTTTATCATCAAGAAGGACTTGACGAGGAAACACAGCGCATACTCTCCATACAGACATACTATGAGTCGATGTGGATAGCCCGTGGACTGAACATAAAGTATCAGAAGTTCCGTCTGCCTCATGCTGCAACGTTGGTGGAACCTGATGTGGAGATAGAGTTAGACGACTATCGTTCTTATCACCGTGACAAGCGTTCGTCGCTCGAAAAGGCAAAGTAGCTAAAGGATAATTAATAGAACCCTAAAACGAAAGCACCCAAATCGCAATGCGATTTGGGTGCTTTCGTTATACGATAAGGCTGCTTTCGCAATGCGAAAGGATAGCTTTCGTACCCCTCCCTTTATTCGTACTTCTTGTGGAACACCAACAGGCACAGTGCTCCGAGCAATGCCATCGGTACGCCAATGAGTGCAGGGTAGTTATAGCCTAAGCCTAAAGAGACCGGTATTCCGCCAAAGAAAGCTCCAAGAGCGTTACCTAAATTGAAGGCACCCTGAATACAGCATCCTCCCAACATCTCGCCACCCTCACTGTGTTTCACTATAAGGTATTGCTCAGGAGAGCCTATTCCGAAGAGGCAGGCACAGCATACGAACATCATAAAGGCTGACAGCCAACCGTAATCAGACAGAAAGAAGGTACACATCAGTGCCGCTGCCGCCAAAAATTGCAGGTAGCAGGTGAAACGACCAGGAGTGATACGGTCGGCAAGCAATGCACTTACTTGGTTGCCTACTACCATTCCCAATCCTGCCAGCACCATAAGTACGGAGATACTTGCTGCACTGAACCCACCGTTTACCTGAAGCAACGGCGAGATATAGCTGAACCAGCACAGTATGCCACCGTTGCCGAGGAACGTTGCGGCAATGATAAGCCATGGGGCAGGGTTGCGCATAAAACGAAACTGAGCCTTCATGCCCTTGTTAGGTAGTGCTTCTACGTTAGGAACCCACCTGTATATCATGTAGACAGTAATCAAACCTATCAGCACAGACATTACAAACGGTGCGCGCCAAGATATGTTATGGCTTAAGAATGTACCCAACGGTACCCCGATAAGGTTAGCGAACGGCATACCAGCGCACATCATCGCTACAGCCTTAGTGCCCTTACCTTGCTTTGCCATCTTAACAGCCACGATGGTAGCGGTGCCAAAGTAAGCCCCGTGTGGCAATCCTTGAATAAACCTTGCGCATAGCAACAGCCAGTATGTGGGAGCTATAGCCGCTATTATCGCTCCGAGCACGATAAGCGAAGTAAGAAACAGAAGTATGCTCTTGGGGCGGTATTTGTGCATGAGTATCAGTGAGAACGCACCAGCACATACGCCAAGGGCGTAGATGGAGATGAGGTGTCCTGCCTGTGGAATAGACACACTCATGTTGTGGGCAATGTCAGTTAATATGCCCTCAATGATAAATTCTGCCATGCCAAGGGCGAAAGTACCTAAGGCAAGTGCAAATAATCCTTTTTGCATAATGTTGTTATCCTAAATAAAATGTGTTGTTGTAAAAGATGGTAGTTCTATAAATTACCGCCTTATAGAACTACCAATGATACTGAAATCTCCTCTTCACAGCGTGTGGTAACGGTGATGACACAGGTTACGTCATACTATGTTCTTCTTAATCTTCCATTCTTGCGGATAGAGATTGTTAGCCCTGTTGCCGATGTTTTTCACAAAACCGAGCGGCAACGACTGGTATGTCACCACCACAAAGCCGCGTGGCGTATCAGGGGGCAACACTATGGCGTCATGATGCAGATAGTGTAATGCCTCGTCTAACGACAGTTCCACCATAGGGTATTTATCCTTCGGTAGCGTAGACAGCAGAGCTTCAGCATGAGCTGGAATGACGTTCTTGCCTTTAACGGTGCCAATAGGGTTGCCATCGCTAAGAATACGCAGTCGTGACAATGCCTTCTTCATGTCGGGCTTACGGTAGTGTGTGCTGCCATCGTCAGGCTTACGCAGCACAGCCATGAAGAGGCCTTCACCGATTGTGGTGCCAGGGATAAAGCGGTAGACAGGCTGCTGCCAGTCGTTAAGCAACGAACCTGTGATGTTCCAGTCATCGTCGCAGCTCACTGAAAGTATTTCCGCGCCAAGCTCCTCTATAATCCATCGCACGTTCTCTTCGTCCTCATGAGTGTTAAAGGTGCAGGTGCTATATATTAACACTCCTCCTGGTTTAAGGCATGGCCATATCTCTTCAACGATGCTACGCTGTAAGGCGGCGCACTTCATCACGTTCTGCAAGCTCCATTCGCCTATTGCCCCTTCGTCTTTGCGGAACATCCCTTCGCCAGAGCATGGCACATCGGTAAGAATGAGGTCGAACAGCAGTCCACTTCTGTTGTAGTCTTTAGGGAAATTGTTGGTAACAATGACGTTAGGATGCCCCTGTTTCTGCATATTCTCCATCAAGATGTTAGCCCTTCTTCTGTCAGGCTCATTGCTCATCAGCGTCACCTGTTCTGGCAGGGCGGCACGTAGCAGTGTGCTTTTGCCACCAGGTGCGGCGCAGAGGTCAAGAGCCATGGCACCAGTAGCGAACATACTGTCAGGGCAGTGGGTGGTGATAACCTTATCAAGAAACATGGACGCTGCCTCTTGTACGTAGTATGCTCCAGCATGAAGTAGAGGGTCGAGCGTGAAGTCAGGACGTGATGACAGATAAAAAGCGTCGCGACACCACGGCACCTGTCTCTCTATTGGCAGGTGCGTGAGGTCACAACGCTTAAATGGATTAGTACGTATGCTGACAGGAGTGGTCTGTTCAAAAGCGGCAAGATACCGTTGCCATCTGTCAGCACCAAACAGGTTGCTGGTGTATGTTGTAAAATCTTCTGGTAGAGACATTGTGGGGGGATGTTGTTTTGTTGTTTGGTGGTTAGGTTATTTAGTTGTTTAGTCGTTTGGTTGTTTAGTTGTTTAGTCGTTTGGTTGTTTAGTTGTTTGGTCGTTTAGTCGTTTGGTTGTTTATTTGTTATGTTATTCCTGTGCTAACCACCAACCCACTAAACCACCCAACGACTAAACCACTAACCCACTAAACCACCAAACCACTATTCCATGTCAAAGAAGAAGTTTTCGCTTTCTTCCTCTGTTACTTTCTTTTTGGGTTTAGGCAGATTCTTTATGTTGCCGTCTTTATCAAACACGTTATATGTAGTTCTAAGCACAGTGAACTCAGTTCGGCGGTTAAGCGCGTTGGCAGTCTCCTGCTCCGCGGGCTTAAGCTTCTTAATAAAATCCTCTGTCAGCACATCGCCTTCCTTCAACCATGCGTAGCTTTCAGCCACTTTCTTGCGTATCTTCTTTGGCTTCTCCTTACCATATCCCACAGGCGTTAGTCTGTCGGCGGCGATACCTTTCTTGATAAGATACTTCACTACCTCTTCGGCACGGCGCTGAGACAGCTGTTTATTGTATGCCTCAGAGCCTTTGTAGTCAGTGTGGGCAGCTAATTCTATAGTGATGTTAGGGTTCTCGTTAAGTAGCATGACGAGTGAGTCCAATGCCTTTTCGCTGCTTGCAAGTAGCGTAGCCTTGTCAAACTCGTAGAAGATATTGTCGATAAGCACAGGTGCAGAGATGCTTGGCAGAGCAAACTGAAGAGTGTATGTCTCAGACTCCTTCACCTCAGGCAGCTTGATTTCTTCCTTATGGTTGAGGTAACCAGGACAAGTGGCAAGCACAATGTATTCCACTCCTGGCTGTGCTACGTATTCAAACGAACCGTCACTCTTCAGCGTTACGTGTTCGTTGGTACCATCATCGCCAACGATGCGTACCTCCGCATTATTCAGTTCGTATCCGTCTTGTTCGTATACCCAACCTTTTATGGTCTGTACTATCT
>CAKQDQ010000157.1 GCA_934229335.1 uncultured Prevotella sp. | reverse complement strand
CACTCTTAGCTCAGTTGGTAGAGCAACTGACTCTTAATCAGTGGGTCCAGGGTTCGAACCCCTGAGAGTGTACCAAAGTCCTTATGTTCAAATTGAATGTAAGGACTTTTTTTATTTATGTTCGGTATGATATTATTAACGCTCGAAATTTATGGGTTTTTTTTGGGGGGGGTAATAGAAGTAGGAGAGGGCAATGATTAACAGAAGTGGACGAGGATAATAATGGACTATCGTCTATTTTATGGGTAACTTCTTTTGTCCCTTACCTTTTGTGAACCTTCCATATTGTATTGCATTGTGTGGGCATACATGGTAGCAGGCAAAGCATCCTTCACAATGATGTTGCCATGATGGGAGTGGAAATGTATTGTTGGGCTGTTTGGATACCATTCTAATGTTATTGACTGGGCAAGCAACGGCACATTTTCTGCAGTGTATACAACTTTCTTCTGCTCTGAACTTTTCATCATTTATCAAAAGCTTCATAAACAAGGGTCTAATTATGTATGACTTTACCCAAGCCCAGCTTCCTCTTGTGACCCATGTACCCTTTGAGCGTTTACTGATGGTAGCAGCAATACGTGTGATCAACTTTTGCATATTGTTGATCTTGCTTTGCGCAAGTTCTGGACTGTCAATATCAAAGCCTGGTAGTGCGACGTATGTGTTGGGCATTTGTACGGAGAAAGCAGCAGACAATGCTATATTGTTTCGATCAAGAGCTTTCTTAATCAGAGTATCGGTGTATCCTATATCGTCTCCACAAGTCATGATGGTATAGACATAATGCTTGTCGGTCGTTATAAGTTCGCTAAGAGTATGTTCTATGAAATTCTTGACGATGCGTGGCATTCCCCATGCGTATACAGGGAAAACGATACCTATTGAGTAGTCGCAAGTATGAAGTGGTGCTGTAATGGGGCAGAATTTCTCGTTAAGAAGTTCTGCAACCATTGAGCAGACAAGTTTACTATTGCCTGTGCCAGAAAAATAGTATAGCATAATGATGATGGTATTATAATTCGCTAATATTGATATAACCATTGATAACAGCATAAATAATAATGTCTGCTAATGAATGTGCGTTAATTTTAGCATTTATATTTTTACGATGCGTCATGACTGTTGTAAGACTAATATTCAGTTTCTCTGCTATCTCCTTATTAATATATCCTTTGCATAACAATATCATCACTTGTGCTTCGCGTGACGATAATAAAGCTTTTTTTGTCTCTTCTGTATTTATCTTTCCATGTCCAGCACGGTGAAGAGCGATAATGTTCTTTATCAGCTCCTTTTCATCCTGACAAATATTAAGAGTCCTGGTTCCTTTTATCGTGATGTCTCCGTTGATAAGAACTATGGTCTTTTTGTTGTATTTTTGAAAAAAATCAGTACAACTGAAATATATATTAGAAGAGACGAAATAATGTGCACATTGACATAACGCAGATTCTTCAATGTACTTAATGTCGCGACATAAAACAATCTCAGCATAGGGTAGCATATCCTCTAAAATATTTTGTAGTCCTATACCAGCGAGTATGTTTTCGTTTATGATGGCCAATTTTAGTGCAGAAGGCAACAAACCGTGCATATTATCAGTGCTAATAGTCATAGTGAATGTAAAATAACAAAAGGTGCTGTAACCATAAATGTATCTGCAAAGGTATGAAAATATATTGTAATATAAAATATAAAGGTAAAAAAATACCATAAATACTTTGTGAATTTTATTTTTATTTGTAATTTTGCAGTCTAACAAGTTATAGAGAATATATGTAGTAACGACTTCATATACCTACTAATGTAAATAATTATTCACAAGAAAATGAAAACAGATATAGAGATCGCCCGTGAGGCAGTGTTAAAGCCTATAGGTGAGATTGCGAGACAACTCGGTATTGACGAAGAACAAGTAGAACCATACGGTAAGTATATCGCCAAAGTTCCGTATACAAATATATCGGAGAAAAGGGTGAAAAAGAGCGAGTTGATATTGGTTACAGCAATAACTCCTACCAAGGCAGGAATAGGAAAAACAACAGTCTCTGTTGGTTTGGCTCTTGGTATGGCTAAAATAGGTAAAAAGGCTGTACTCGCATTACGTGAACCTTCATTGGGACCATGCTTTGGAATGAAAGGTGGAGCGGCTGGTGGCGGCTATGCTCAGGTGTTGCCCATGGAGAAAATCAATCTGCATTTTACCGGTGATTTTCACGCCATAACATCTGCAAACAATATGATTTCTGCACTACTTGATAACTATATTTATCAGCATAGGAAAGAAGGCTTTGGCATGAGACAGATACTCTGGAAGCGTGTGCTCGATGTTAATGACCGTAGCTTACGTAAAATAGTGACAGGCCTTGGTCCTTATGTGAATGGTTTGCCACAAGAGGGAGGCTTTGACATAACTCCTGCTTCAGAGATAATGGCAATATTGTGTCTCTCTAAGGATTTAGAGGACTTGCAACGTAGAATAGACAATATATTGTTAGGTTATACCTTGGAAAACAAACCATTCTTTGTAAAAGACCTTGGTATCGGTGGAGCAATAACAGTATTGTTGAAAGATGCCATGAATCCAAACCTTGTACAGACTACAGAGAATACGCCCGCGTTCATACATGGAGGTCCATTTGCAAATATTGCTCATGGATGTAATTCTATTATAGCTACAAAGATGGCTATGACCTATGGAGATTATGTGATTACTGAGGCAGGATTCGGTGCAGATCTTGGTGCGGAAAAGTTCTTTGACATAAAGTGTCGTAAGGCAGGACTTAATCCTTCGTTGACAATACTTGTGGCGACATTACAGGGACTAAAGATGCATGGCGATGTTTTAGAGGCAGATATAAAGAAACCTAATATTGAGGGTGTAAAGAAGGGCTTTGCAAACCTTGACAGACATATCAAGAACCTTAAAGGCTTTGGACAGACAGTATTAGTATGTTTTAATCGTTATGCTCAAGATACCGAAGAGGAGATAGAGCTTGTAAGGCGTCATTGTGAGGAAATCGGTGTGCCTTTTGCGCTTAATAATGCTTTCTGCGAGGGTGGAGACGGTGCTATAGAATTAGCAAATATTGTAGTAGATACGATAGAAAATAATCCTTCAGGACCGCTGCAATACACATATACAGACGATATGTCTATAGTAGAGAAGATTATTGCTGTTGCAAAGAAAATATACGGAGCAAATTCTGTAAGCTTCTCACCAGAAGCAATCCGCAAGATTGGCAAGGCAGAAGAGTTGGGATATAGTAAATTCCCTGTGTGCATAGCAAAAACTCAGTATTCGTTCTCACAAAACCCGAAGGCGTATGGTGTGCCGACAGGTTTTAACTTCGATATTAAGGATTTTGTCGTAAATGCAGGTGCAGAGATGTTGGTGGCAATAGCTGGAGACATAATAAGAATGCCAGGACTGCCAAAGGCTCCACAAGCATTACATATAGGAATTGTCAATGGTCAGATAGACGGTCTTAGTTAATGTTTGGAATATCCATAAACAAATGTTAACTGTGGCACAAAAATGATAAAAATACTTTGAAAAACTTGCATAGGTCAGATTGATTTACTATCTTTGCAACGTGTTTTTCATGGTATTAGATTATTAAGGTTAATAGAGGCAAGTTGTCGTGAGACAATTTGCCCTTTTTTATTTCACATTTTAATAGTTCCCAAATCGTGTTGCGATAAGATAGTGATCGCAGGATGATTAGAGCCAAATCGTGACATAATCAGATAGTAATCGTAAAGTGAGTGTCTTTACCTGAAATAAGCCTACAAAATTAAAGAATATTGCACAAAGATTATAATTTGTTATTTTTAATTTTCTACCCAACATTTTGTTAGATAAAAAGAATGTTGTATCTTTGCACGCGTAAAAAATAAAATGTACAAGAATCAATGAAAAAAGTATTATTTATCACATTGTCTTTAGTAGCAATGCTGTTAGGAAGTTGTAAAAGCAGTAACAACGTTGTATCGTCAAACACAGACATACAAGGAGAGTGGTCAATAGAAGTCGCTATGGATAAGAACACCAAAGGTGGCGACCAGCCAGCCACAATAATCTTCGGTAAGGATGGAAGAATTAACGGTTGTGCAACCGTTAATAGTTTCTTTGGCGATTATGCAATTAAGAATGGTAAGCTTTCTTTCTCTACTGTTGGTATGACGCGTATGATGGGGCAGTCAATGGATATAGAGAGAGCCATTTGTGACGCCCTTGACCAGACTAACACCGTAAAGGTAGATGGAGCCACCGCCACAGTTTACGATAAGTCTGGCAAGGTGGTTATGCTGTTAAAGAAAAAGTAAAGAAAAAAGATAGAGTATAATGTATTTACAAAAAGAAAGTGACTGATTTCGTGAAGAGAAATTGGTCACTTTCTTTTTGTAGGTTCAGAGACTTATGTATGCATTTGTTGAGAAAATGTTAAAGACAGAAAATTGGATAGAGTATTGTCATTACTGCAAGGGAGAAAGCGAAAATCCTTTCACAGGGACAGACAAGGAACTACTATGGTGCTATGAATATAAATGGGTAGAATGGAATGTAAATAAAAAGAGAAACAGTCTGGTGAACTTTTTAGAAGATTATATAAGGTGTGGGTTAACTGATTTTAGTAAATTCGATGATACCCCATCACATTGAAAGCTCTCCTTTTTAATCGTTACACCAAATACAACGAAAGGGTAGATGTGGAAGGGTATAAGAAATGGTATAATGAAGTGTATAGTAACCGACTGTGAGAAGAAGTGTCTGACGGTATTCTTATTTTCGTTACTCTTTGATAATGTTCCTGACTTTTTATTGTAAATACTGTATGATGAGAGTATGTCGTCTTTTGGGCTTTTATTGGTTACTTATGTAATGTGCGTAGAGTAAAGATATACGGATTCCTACTATATGTAGAAAGGAGGTGGCAGGAGTGTCGTATTCATGCATGTTGTTTAATATGTGGGCTAAGTTAAAAACTCTTTCTTGTGATAGTGTTCATCGCCTTTGATCTTCTGCTTTTTTACTTTTATATTGGTATACAAATAATGATTGACAGTTTAGGAATGTAATAGAATGGTGACTATGATATTAAAGAGAAACTAAGTCAAATGTGGGAAAAAACACAGAGAAGAATTGATTAATATCAAGTAAAGCGAGAAAAATGCCCATTAACATAAAAAATAGAAGGAAAATGTTTGGTGAATTAAAAAAAAGATAGTACCTTTGCATCGCATTTAGAGAAATGCACTTCTCGAAAAGTCTAAAATATAAAGAGAGGTAAAGAAAACGCGGAAATAGCTCAGTTGGTAGAGCACAACCTTGCCAAGGTTGGGGT
>CAKQDQ010000156.1 GCA_934229335.1 uncultured Prevotella sp. | reverse complement strand
AGTCTGCACCATACACCTCGTATGAGTCATTAAACATAGAGTGTGGCCACGGTGTATTTGTTGTAGCAAAAGCCTTGTCAAAAATGTCGAGATAATGCTTAACAGCAGTCTTGTCAAAATGGTCTATAACATATCCCTGACCACCAGGAGCGGCACGCTTTACCTGCTGTCGTGTTCTGCCTACATAAATGGCGATAATTCGCCAGTCACCCTTCTTCGGTGTTTTCCATCGCAAAACGCCATCACTACCCACGAACGACGTAACGTCCACCGCGCCACCCTTATAACCCTTTACAGCCTTAGGATAAGCCATAACGAAATCAAGGCTCGAATATTTCGCTTCTTTTGCTGGTGCAGCGACAGAACCGCCATTCTTCAGTGCATTAGAATTAAACACGGAATCAACGACCACTACCTTACAAGCCGCTTCCTCAAGCGGAGTAGCTGGACTACCGAAAGGCCAACCTGTACCATTATTCATGTCTACCTGCACACCCAAACGCTTGCCCTGCGCCTCAACGTAACGCAGCATCTCCATCCATTTGGGTGACAAGAAGTTGATGTTATTAGCCTGATTACCCTTCACACCGTAAAGGGGAGTTATCTCCACAGCACCAATGCCATGTGAAGCATACTGCTCCATGTTCCAACGTATGTTAGCAGTGTCCACAGCTGAACCGAGCCACCACCAGCGTGTTCCCGGTGCGCTCTCGTCGGCATGAGCAGCTCCTGCCATTGCCATTGCAGTTAATAGAAGTGTTAGTTTTTTCATGCTTGTTATACAAGTCTTTTGTTATTTGATTAGTTGTTATTTTTTCCTTTTTTACACCTTTTCCACATGATTACACTATATGACTCAACTTACAATCTGAAAGCTACCTTTTCGCATCGCGATCAGGTGCTAATCGCAGCTCGATTTGTACCTGATTACAAGGTAAACAAGCCCATATCGCATTTTTCTTCATGCGCATTAAAAACTGTAAGTAAACATTGTTATATTTCTTACAGTTTATAACTTTTCTTGCTATTCGTGATGATACGGTTCTCCTTTTATTATAGTGCAAGCACGATATATCTGCTCCGTAAAAATCAGTCGTACCATTTGGTGAGAAAATGTCATTCGAGACAGGGATATTTTTTCATTTGCTCTCGCATACACCGTATCAGCAAATCCGTAAGGACCACCTATTATAAAGATCAGTCTACGGGCAATATTCTGTTTCTTTTGCAGCCATTGTGCAAACTCTACTGAGCGAAACTCGTTGCCATGCTCGTCAAGCAGCACCACGGTGTCAGATGGTTGTACCATCTTTAGAATCAGCTCTCCCTCCTTTTCCTTCTGCTGTTCCTCAGAAAGACTCTTCGTATTCTTTAGTTCTGGAATTACAGTTATAGAGAAAGGCATATAGTGACCAATGCGCTCCACATAGTCCTTTATGCCTGCAACGAAATGCTTGTTGACGGTCTTACCAACCAGTATCAGTTCTGTCTTCATGCTTCCTTATAATAGTTCTTGTGTTTCGGATTCTTAGGAAACCATCCCTTCTCGCATCTGTGCTTCTGTTCAAATAGCTCGCCTATGCTCCACAGGCATGATGCACCGAACACTCCTAATAGCGAAGAGGCAAGAATATCTGCCACACAAAACGCTCCTAAAACAGAAACAATACCGACAAGCAGGAATACCCACCAATAACGTGTCCCTAAATAATACTCTGTTTTTATCACCACAGGATGAAACACACCTATTATAACAAAGGTACATACGGCAATAATTATCCCTGTAAAATGTAATTCCATTACGTCAGTTAAGTTAATGTTTTATGACAATGTGACTATTTTTCTGCAAAAATACAAAAAAAAAATCATTCTCGCTTTCTATTATCAAATATTTTACCTATCTTTGCCATATATTTCTACAAATTTAATAATAAAACCATCATGGCTAATAACGAAGAATTAATAAAGCAGTGTGAGGCAAAAGCACAACAGTGGCTCTCTCCTGCCTTTGATGAAGAAACACGCAAGGAGGTTCAATCAATGCTCGACGCAGAAGACAAGACAGCTCTTGTCGATGCTTTTTACCAGAACTTAGAGTTCGGTACTGGTGGTCTGCGCGGTATTATGGGTGCTGGTACTAACCGCATGAATAAATATGTTGTAGGTATGGCGACTCAGGGATTTGCCAACTACATTCTCAAGGCTTTCCCTGGCAAGCAATGCTCTGTTGTTGTTGGTCACGACTGTCGTAACAATGGTCGTATGTATGCGGAGACCGTTGCAGCTATCTTCTCCGCCAACGGCATAAAGGCGTATCTCTTTGAGAGCCTTCGCCCTACCCCAGAGATTTCTTTCGCGATCCGTCAGTTAGGTGCTCAGGGCGGTGTAAACGTCACAGCGTCTCACAACCCTAAAGAGTATAATGGATATAAGGCATACTGGGAAGACGGTGCACAGGTGCTCGCTCCACACGACACAGGTATCATTGAGGAAGTTAACAAGGTTGCTATTGAGGACGTTAAGTTCACTGCCAACCCTGACCTCATTAAAATTATCGGTGGCGAGATGGACTACGACTACATGATGGCAGTTAAGGAAGGTATGGTAGACCAGGATGTCATCCTGCGCCAGAAGGATCTTAACATCGTTTACTCTGCTATGCACGGCACTGGTCGTCACATTGTTCCTATGTGTCTGCGTTCTTGGGGCTTCCAGAATATCAATGTTGTACCTGAACAGATGGTAGTTGACGGCAACTTCCCTACTGTTGTTTCACCTAACCCAGAGAACGCTGAAGCGATGACTCTCGGCATGAAACTCGGAACAAAGCTCGGTGCTGACCTCGTTGTAGCTACAGACCCTGACGCTGACCGTCTTGCTATCGTTTGTCGCAACGACAAGGGCGAATGGCAGATTCTTAACGGTAACCAGACTGCTTGCATGTTCTACTGGTACACTATCAAGAACAAGAAGGCTCTCGGACAGTTGAATCCTACGGACTTCATGGTGAAGACCATCGTTACTTCTGAACTTATCGCTAAGATTGCTCGTGCTAACGGTGTAGAATGTTTTGACGAATACACTGGCTTTAAGTGGATAGCATACCGCATACGCGTTAACGAAGGCAAGCGTAAGTACATCGGTGGTGGCGAGGAGTCATTCGGATACCTGCCTTATGACAAGGTTCGCGATAAGGACGCACCTGCATCTATCTGCCTCATCTGTGAGATTGCTGCATGGGCAAAAGACCAGGGCAAGACACTCTTCGACCTGCTTCTCGACATCTATCGCGAGTACGGCTTCCAGAAGGAGGCTGCCATCAGCGTAACGAAACCTGGTAAGAGCGGTGCCGACGAGATAAAGAAGATGATGGAAGACTTCCGTGCTACTCCTCCAACTGAGATTGCTGGTTCTAAGGTCGTTACTGTTAAGGACTACAAGACTTTGAAACAGGTTAGCAATGGCGTAGAGTCAGACATCGTAATGCCTACCACAGCCAACGTATTGCAGTGGTTCACGGAGGACGGCATGAAGATCTCTGTTCGTCCATCTGGCACAGAACCTAAGATTAAGTTCTACTGCGAGGTTCCTGTTCCTGGACAGTTTGACGGAGACTATGTTGCTGCTACAGCAAAGGCTGATGTGCGCATTGAAGCAATAAAGAAGAGTCTCGGACTTTAATTGATGCATAAAAGATGGTCGTTTGGTAGTTATGGAAAAAAGGATATTATGTTGTCACCATACTGCCAAACGACTTTTTCATATAGTTCAAACACAACTAAAACCATATTTTTATTGTGACGAAAAGTTTTTTATATATTGCGGCTATTATAACTGTACTGTCCGCATGCTCTTCCGCTAACGAAGAGGCAACACTATCTTCATATAACACTTCTGACATTTGCATTTATGCTAACGCAAGCAAGGAGGAAATAGACTACCCTATCACCGTTGCTGCATACCAAGACGGCGACAATGCTATTGTAGAAAAACAAATTACGGATGAAGGATTGGGCACGACACTGTCGTTAACTAATGGACATTACACCATAACGGCTTGTGCTGGTGACAATAATTTCTCTAATGGTTACACCACATCAAGACCATTCATGATGGCTGTAAGCGATGATGTCAATGTTAATAAAAACACGGAGCTGTCGCTATCTATGTCATATAGAGTGGCAAAAATCAGTGTCTCTCTTACTGACATGGAACAAGATGTTACTGCTGTTAGTGTTACTATCAACAGTACCTATGCGCAAATATCAAACAAAGGTGTTCTTAGTGGCACTATCTCACCTAACATTCATTGTACCAAAGACGATAATGGGGCATGGAATAGTGGAGTGTTTTACGTTCTGCCAAGTACTGATGAGAATGCGGAGATTGTAATAACGAAGACAACGGAGGAAGGTACTAAAGCATATAGCACCACTATTGACGGAGGCTTAAAAGCCGCCAACACATACAACCTCAAGGGGAAATATGATAATACATACACTAAGTATAAACTGCAAGTGACGCTTTCGGCTGAAGGATGGAAAGAAGACGTAACAAAAGATTTCACGTTCAACGATAAGGACGAGACATCTACGACTCCTGGCGACAACACAGGAGGCTCAACAGACACACCGTCTGGCGACATTTCTGTTACGAAATGCTCTATCTGGAACGGCCACATAGTAGCCTTGGTTAATGGTAATAAAGTATTATTATTAAGTAAAACTGAATGGAAACTCAATAGTGCCTCGGAGAGACCAGCAGAACTTGCGACATACACTGAGGACGAATACAGTGACTGGAGGATTCCTACTGATGAAGAGGCGAGTGAACTTCTTGCCAATTACAATAACGCTGACGGTACAATGAACACTTTAAATGACTTGCTGACATCTAATGGGCTTGACAAACTAAACAAAGGAACCTCTACCTCTAACATAAGATATATCTACGGTGACGGCTCTTCAGCTATATCTTTTGTTAATAACAGAACCGTCAGCACATCTGATGCGTCAAAGGATTACCGCATACGACTGGTAAAGGAAGTTACTATCAGTAAATAGGATATTATGACCTTATCTAAAGTATAAACATATACCAAGATGTGACCACTACTAAATCACTATATATAGGTATTGTGTAGATGGAGAAAAAGCACTAACTTTGCACTCAGAAATAAGAAGTTAAGTTTTTTGTTTATAATAAAGATAAAGTCATAATGTTTTTGTAAAAGCAGAAAGGGGACACCGTGATGGCGTCCCCTTTTCGGTTATATTTTTTATAAAACAATTTTCATACGCATTATTTAGACTATTCAGAAATTGCAGCCTACGTATAAATACAATGAGCCAAGGCTATTACG
>CAKQDQ010000155.1 GCA_934229335.1 uncultured Prevotella sp. | reverse complement strand
ATGCAATGCGGGAGAGTAGGAGGCCGCCTTCTTTCAAACGAACCCCTCAGAAGTCATAAGATTTCTGAGGGGTTTTTGTTTATTCATAATTCACAAAGCATAACTCATAACTCGTAACTCATAATTCATAATTAGGCTGGCGCGGCGTTATAGTCAAACAGAAATGATTTGAGCAAGGTGTTTATTGTGCTTCGGTAACCATCTGAAATCATCCGTCTTGCATATAACCCAGAAACATGCTAACTTTGCCTCAAAAAGACATGTTCAACTTAAATGAAGGCAATCGAATCGTCATGGCTCAACATCCAAGTGACTTCATGACTCATAATTCATAACTCATAATTCATAATTCATAATTAGGCTGGCGCGGCGTTATAGTCAAACAGAAATGATTTGAGCAAGGTGTTTATTGTGCTTCGATAACCATCCGAAATCATCCGTTTTGCATATAACCCAGAAACATGCTAACTTTGCCTCAAAAAAACATGTTCAATTTAAATGAAGGCAATCGAATAGTCATGGCTCAACATCCAAGTGACTTCATAACTCATAATTCATAACTCACAATTCATAACTCATAATTCATAACTCATAATTAGGCTGGCGCGGCGTTATAGTCAAACAGAAATGATTTGAGCAAGGTGTTTATTGTGCTTCGCACTACACTTTTATAACATTAATCTTTAGTCCTACGTTTCAATTGGTCAAGAGGACTTTCCACAAGTGAAGCACCACTCTTCTTGCTGGTTGTCACATTGTCTTCGGCAGTCTTCATGCCGATGCTTTTTATTTCTTGTTCAGCATCTTTCATACTATAGCCCTGTTCGGTAAGTACTTGACTGACTTTACTGATAACCTGCCCCAACTCCGTATCCTCTAAAAATGCTTGTTGGTAGTTTGGAACTTTCACCCCATTCCGTTGATCAGAAAAATTGGTCATGAAGTATCGCTGATTGCACCAGTTATCACTTGGCAGAATCATTATCGTTGGCTTCTTGGCTTGCTGTGCAAACGCCAAGACTGCCGATATACAGAATGTAAAAAGGATAAATAGCTTTTTCATACGTAGATAGTTTGTTTTTAGTTGTCAAAGTGACTGTTCACAACCTTTATGATAGCGTTTACATAATCCTCTCTATGAACGACCCGCTGTCCTGGATGGTATGTGTCAAGGCAAAGTCTGCCATCCTTATGATAGGCAAACATCTGTTTGTCGTTACCCAACGGGATGGACTCATGTTCTGTGTCCTCATCAATGCCCCAGTCTTTCTTGAAAAGCCACATAGTATAGGCAAAGCAGATAACTTGTTGGTCGTACAGGCGAATCTGCTCCTCTATAATGCCCTTCCATTGCTCATAAGCTTCAGCCAACTCCACGCCGGAAGTCGTCTTTAAGCCAGGCATCTTGTCAACATTGATATAGGCGATGTCTTTCAATACTCTATTCGTGCTACCATGCCTATCGGAATGTCACGTACTTGTATTACCTTGCCAACGAATCCCTTGAAAGTGCACTTTGATATGTGCATCATCAAGTACTTCCTCGACATCATATCTCCAAATAACGATATGCTTGACAAGAAGAACAGACTTACAAAGTCACTTTATGACATTCTTGTACAGAATAGATTTATAACCTCCATGGCATTTATCTACTCTGCAATGTTGTTGTTAATGTCATACCGACCTTGTGCGTTGGCATGTTGAGTATCGTGCCAAATGGTTTCAGGCGCATATTCTTGCCTAAAGGTCAAGTTGTTCCTTTCTGAGTATTGTAGGACACGCTGCTTACAAATGTTGTTTTTTTATATATTTGTTTTGTAATTTCAAAATATATTTGTAATTTTGCGGTACATATATATGGAAAGATAATTTATAATAAATAAAGCATAATTCATAAGTGATAATTAATAATGCGTAATAGCAATGTCGTAAACAATGCTGCAGCCTGATTATTAGTTGTCAATCATCAATCATCAATGACGTATCTTGCCATAGATTTGAAATCCTTTTTCGCCTCCGTAGAGTGCGTTGACCGAGGTCTTGATCCTCTGTCGACAAATCTTGTTGTTGCCGACTCGTCACGTACAGAGAAGACGATATGCCTTGCTGTCTCTCCTTCTTTGAAGGCACACGGCATAGCAGGTAGAGCGCGTCTCTTTGAGGTAGTACAACGGGTAAGAGAGGTAAATGCAGGCATCCGCGCCCGCTGTAACGGCCGAGTCACGGGACGTTCGTGGCGTGACGATGAGTTGCAGAGTCACCCAGACTGGGAGGTGGACTATATTGTTGCTCCGCCACGTATGAAACGCTATATGGAGGTTAGCACAGAGGTGTATAATGTGTATCTCAAATACGTTGCGCCAGAGGATATTCATATATATAGCATTGATGAAGTGTTTATGGATGTCACTCCCTATCTGCAGAGCTACGGTATGACAGCACATCAGCTTGCTATGACGATGATACGTGATGTACTTGCTACAACTGGCATTACAGCTACAGCTGGTATAGGTACTAATATGTATCTATGTAAGGTGGCGATGGATATTGTGGCAAAGCACATCCCTGCCGACAAAGACGGTGTGCGCATAGGCGAGCTTGATGAGATGTCGTATCGCCGCACACTGTGGAATCATCGTCCCCTTACCAGCTTTTGGCGTGTAGGTCGCGGCATAGCGGCACGACTTGCTCCGTATGGTGTAGACACCATGGGCAAGATAGCGCGGCTGTCAGTAGTCAATGAAGATTTGCTGTATCGTCTCTTTGGCGTCAATGCAGAGTTGCTAATAGACCATGCATGGGGCTGGGAGCCGTGTACCATAGCGCAGGTTAAGGCTTACGTGCCTGAGACAACATCGCTGAGCAGCGGTCAGGTGTTACAGTGTGCGTACAGCAGTATAAAGGCACGTGTGGTGGTACACGAGATGGCGGAGTCTTTAGCGTTAGATCTTGTAGACAAGAGATTAGTGACGGTGCAGGTGACGCTGACAGTGGGTTATGACGTTGAGAGCCTTACCAATCCAGCAATCAGCAGTGTTTATGATGGAGAGGTAGTGGCAGACCGCTATGGCAGGCGTGTGCCCAAGCCGTCGCATGGCACAGAGAATCTGCATGCCGCCACCTCGTCGTCGCGCCTTATCTCCGCCGCCGTACTGAGGCTGTATGACCGTATAGTGAACCCCTCGCTATTGATACGTCGGCTAAACCTTACGGTGAATCGCCTTGAGAAAGAGGAGAAAGCGGCAAGAGAGGCGTCAAAGCCCCGTCAGTTAGACCTCTTTACAGACACAGAGGCAGCAATGCGTGACGCAGAGAATGAGCGTAAGCGGTTAGCGAAAGAACGGAGGTTGCAAGAGGCGCAGCTTGCCATAAAACGGCGTTACGGTAAGAACGCCATATTAAAAGGATTAAACTTTGACGACGGTGCCACGGCACGTGAGCGTAACGAACAGATAGGAGGACATAAGGCATGAGAGACATAAAGAGTGAGAATTACGATGACATAATAAACCTTCCGCATCATGTGTCGGTAAACCACCCCCAGATGCCATTAGAGAGTCGAGCGGCACAGTTTGCACCATTTGTGGCATTAAAGCATACAACAGCATAGCTTCAACCTAACTACATTACATTTTACTCTCAAAACGTTAAAATATATAAAAAGGCTTGCTCATCTCACACTAAATGTGTACCTTTGCAAATGCTTATACGGCTGCCGCAATGGTGGAATTGGTAGACACGAGGGACTTAAAATCCCTTGACCCGAAACGGTCGTGCGGGTTCGAGTCCCGCTCGCGGCACTATAATTGAAACATAATGCTGATGAAACATCTCATTACAGGAAGAATAGTCATGGCGACAGTCGTTGCCATGACTATTTTTGCTTTTACACTAATAGCCTGCTCTACTGGCAGCGGCAATATGAAGATAGACGCGAGGTTTCTTAACATGAACCAAGCCAGCTTCTATGTCTATTCACCCGACGGTGTTATCAGTGGCATAGACACCATCAACGTGGCAGGTGGACGCTTTACTTACGAGAAAGACATTCAGAAAGAGGGCACCATCGTCATAGTGTTCCCTAACTACGCCGTCATGCCAGTGTTTGTGAAGCCAGGTGCCGACATCTCCATCGATGCCGATGCCGCCCACCTCAAGACCATGGAGATAAAGGGCACCGACGACAACAAGCAGTTTACGGAATGGCGCAAGAACTGCGATAAGCTGTCGCCAGTAGAGATGAAGAAACACGCTGAGTTGTTTGTGAAAGACAACCCCAAGTCTATTGCCTCGCTATGGCTGGTAAGGCAGTACTTCCTGACCACTGACTTGCCTGACGTTAAGAAGGCTAAGGCATTGCTCAAGACTATGTATAACGCCTTGAAGCCAGAGGAACGCTCTACGCCTGTGGGACTGCTTATCACCAAGACCTACAATGACGTAGGCACCGTCACTACGCCCTATGTGGGCGATATGCTGCCGCGCTTCACCGCTACCGACATCAACGGCACTCCCGTCACTAACGGTGCGCTGCTGAAGGGCTACACCGTGATATGTGTATGGACAACATGGAACGACGAGAGCTGCCGTATGCTACAGACGTTGGCTACTAACAAGCAGTATGCTACGGACGACAATCGTGTAGACAACATACTCACGGTGTGTCTCGACCCCGACATCAAACAGTGTCGTAAGAAGCTGAAGGAGTATGACGCAGCGGGTCTCACCACGATATGCGACGGACTGGTGTGGAGCTCGCCAGTGGTCAAGGCATTGGGCATTACCACTGTGCCCTTTAATCTGAAGCTGAAGGACGGCAAGATTACGGGACGATGCGTGCCTGTGCAGGAAATGACAAAGAAAAATTAAGAATTAAAAGTTATGATTACTTTAGAGGGAGATGAAGTTCGCTGGTAATATTCCGCATTATTATTCATAATGACTGATTCTCAATTTCCCAGTTGCTCCAAGTAATCGTAATTCTTAATTTATTCAAGTTTCGGATTTAGGTTTGTACGGGCTGAAAGCCCAACAGCACATAGCCCAGGGCAAGCGAAGCGGCACCCTGGGTAACTCGTTTTCAGCGAACTTCGCCCTGAAAGGGCAAAAGCTTGAAATAAATCAGATAATGCTTTTGCCCTTACAGGGCGACATCCCTAACGGATACATCCCCAGGGCGTTGCCCTGGGCTATGTGCTGTTGGGCTTTCTTGCTTAAGGCAAGTGGCAAAGCCAGTAACAGCCCGTACAAACCTAAATTCAAAACTTCAGTTAATTTACCTCAGGTAAGTAAGTATTCAAAATTATT
Organism: uncultured Prevotella sp.; assembly: GCA_934229335.1. GTDB lineage: Bacteria > Bacteroidota > Bacteroidia > Bacteroidales > Bacteroidaceae > Prevotella. Next base: position 55 of record CAKQDQ010000155.1, on the reverse strand, counting down.
TATATATATCAGTAAGTGAACATTTTTATTTCTGAAATTATATTTAATACAGTCT
>CAKQDQ010000154.1 GCA_934229335.1 uncultured Prevotella sp. | reverse complement strand
CTTTCATGGCTCACATTGTTATGGTACTGATATGTGCCGCGGCAGTCAGCGAGAAGTTTGAGTTTATTCTCGTACAGGTAAGTGCAGGCGTTGTCGCCATCTGCGCACTAAGGGAACTGTCACGACGCTCGCAAATGTTCAATACCGCTATCTTTGTAGCATTAGCCAGTGCCACGACATACACCATAGTAAAATTTCTTGATAACAAGGACATCACGTTCGAAGCACTGCGTCATCCTTACTTTACATTCATATGCAACGGTGTGCTGCTACTGCTCACCTACCCTCTAATGTTCGTTGTGGAGAAAACTTTTGGATTTATCTCCCCCGTAACACTGTTTGAACTATCAGACATCAACCGTGATGTACTGCGAAAGCTATCGGAGGTAGCCCCTGGCACATTCCAACACTCAATAACTGTCAGCAACCTTGCGTCGTCAATAGCCAACGAAGTGGGTGCAAAAAGCCTGTTGGTAAGAACAGCGGCACTGTATCATGACATCGGCAAGATGACCAACCCTGTATTCTTTACAGAAAATCAAGCGGGAGTAAACCCACATACTCGCATGACGCCAAAGGAGAGTGCACAGATTATTATCAGTCATGTCACTGACGGACTCAAGATTGCTAAAAAGTACGGCATACCTGACGTAATAAGCAACTTCATACTGACGCATCACGGACGAGGACTCGCTAAATATTTCTACACAACTTATCAAAACGAGCATCCCGATGAGGTTGTAGACGACACGCCTTTCCGCTACCCCGGACCTAACCCCTTCAGCCGTGAGCAGGCCATCTTGATGATGGCTGACAGCGTGGAAGCAGCATCACGTTCGCTGCCTGAATATACAGAGACTACCATCTCTAACGTCGTGAACCGCATTATAGACGCACAGGTAAACGAAGGGTTCTTCCAGGAATGTCCTATTACTTTCAGAGACATTGCCATAGCCAAAAGAGTGCTTATAGAACGCCTCAAAAGTATATATCACACAAGAATACAATACCCAGAACTAAAGAAATCTGCGGTACCTCAATAACTTACGAATTTTAGATACATTGATTACAGACAAAATAAAACGCTGGTGGCAGGGACTCGGCTTTGGCATCGAATCGAAAACGGACTACGACTTTTTGCGTAGTGTCATCAAAGAGAATACACCTTATTACATATATAAGGAATGGGAAAAACGCTATCCTGACGCGACAACGAAAGATACGCAACTCGCTAAGCTAACACTGAGGATTTGCAACAGCATACAACCAACTAACGCGTACATATACGGCAACGTCACAAGGATCACACGAGAAGCCATTAACAACGCCTGCCCTACTACAATCATAGAAACTAACGAGAAGCCTTACTTCAAACTGCGCACACTGAACATAAAGACTATGATTGAGCACGGATGCATAATAGAGATGATTCCATACGATATGAACAGCGTAAACAATCATGTGGCGATTGTCATAACGCACATCGACTCAGCCAACGCTTCGTTATGGGAGAAGGTAACCAATATGCCTATCATAACATACGATATGCGCGACATCGGTATTGCCGTAATGCGCAAGGGAAGATACCCAGAACACTACAAAATATAATACACCATGAAACTGACAAAGATATACACACGTACTGGCGACAATGGCAGTACTGCACTGGTAGGAGGGCAGCGCACAGCTAAAGACTCACCGCGCTTGGAAGCATACGGCACCATGGATGAATTGTCATCACATCTGGGCTTGCTCGCCTCAGCATTGGGCACAGACAATGCAAATAAAGCTATCGCGCAGGAAATAGAACGTATACAATGCAATATCTTTAACATATGCACTTTTCTTGCTACCGACACTAAGGAGACTCCTATATACCCCTCAGCAAGACTCAACAGCGAGGAGACTACACATTTAGAGACACTAATCGACGACATTAATGCTACTCTACCCACACTTAACAGCTTTATTCTCCCCAGTGGATGCAAGGCAGCAGCACAATGCCACGTATGCCGCACTGTATGCAGAAGGGCAGAGAGACGCATCATCACACTCTATGAAGTGGCGTTTCCTAAAGACAGTGATAACAGCACAGAAGCCGCAATACTGGCAGGTAACATACTGAAATATGTAAACCGACTATCGGACTACCTTTTCGTTCTATCCAGGAAATTAAACAATATTAATAATATAGAAGAAAAAATATGGCAAAATACTTGCAGATAAGAAAAAAAATAGTAACTTTGCCGCCAATTAATAATAGAGTATGATAAATCATAACATATGATGCCACACTCTGCACTAATAAACACTTAAAATCTAACAATATGTATTGGACACTTGAACTTGCGTCAAAACTGGAAGATGCACCATGGCCAGCAACCAAGGAAGAGCTCCTTGACTATGCTAACCGTTCTGGCATTTCTGCCGAAGTAATAGAAAATCTTGAAGAACTTGAGGACGAAGGCGAACCTTACGACTCTATCGAAGATATTTGGCCAGACTACCCAACAAAGGACGACTTCCTATTTGATGAGGAAGAGTACTAATCGTCTATCTAAAGAGTAAATCAGTACAAGATACTGTTAATGAGCCATATAGGTAATTTCATCTGAAATACCTATATGGCTTTTTAGCGTCTTTTCCCGTCAAATATAATGTCAAAATGACAATATTTGGGAAAATAAAATGATCAATAATCGGTACTTTTTGAAAACTTCCTTTTGTGATCGAACAATTCTGTCTTTTTCTACCCCATATTCAGCTTACATCATACTAAAATCATCTGAAGTTTATAAAAAAGGAGTGATAGGATAAACTTTTCTGCTATCTTCGCATATATGTTGCCACAATAAAATAAAGAGGTTTAAAAATGGGAAGAATATCACGACTTTATCCGAAAGGACGATTGAGACTGCGCACTCCTAAGATAGCGCAGCCTGGTAAGAAATATCCATTGTATTTTGAATATACATGGCAAGCAGACACCATCCGTAAGTCCACAGGACTCTGTGTAACAGTGAAGGAGTGGAACGATAAAGGCTATAGTGGTGTCGGTGAGATACGTGCTACTACGAGCATCGACTACAAGTATTACAACAATGCTTTTCATAAGCCTATAGAGGACATAGATGTCAAGATACATAAGTATTATGAGATGCACCAGCATGTCACTTGTGATGTCATCCGCTCTTTTCTCGAAGACAATGATTCTGCGTTGCGACCTGATGGTGGCAAGGACTTCATCGAGTTTGCCAAGGAACTGATGGAAAGTCGTTACGAGAAAGGCAAGATAGGTTTCAGTACTTGTAAGAATGCCATCTCATACCTCCATAAGTTTGAAGAGTTCTTGTTGCTTGAACATAAAGGTATGCATGGCGAGCATAAAGAATTCATCTATGTCTCGGAGATAAGTGAAGACTTGCTGTTGGACTTTCGTAAGTATCGACTATTGGCAAAGAAGAGAGTTACGACCATTAATAAGACTCTATGTCCAATACTCCAGACTTGTGAACATGCCTGTCAACTTGGTTATATCTCTCATCAACTGAATGCAAGTCTCCAGGACTTATATATGAAAGAAGTTGATAGGCTTGATGAAGAAGAGAAGAACATCAAGTATCTCACAGAAGATAGGCTTGCCGAGTTGGTCGCCGCTTATGATACAATCGAACAGCCTCGACGAAAAGAGTTCTTGGAGATGTGGCTGTTTGCCTTTCATGCTTGCGGTATGAGAATGGTTGATGTGATGACTCTCCGTCGTCTGTCGCATGAATTGAAGTGGAACCAAGACTTGACATTCCATGTATCGAGACACACCTGGGCGGTCCTGGCTCTCGCACACGGAGCCGAAATCAGTGAGATAAGCAGATTGTTAGGTCATGCCTCTACAGGAGTTACAGAGCGAGTTTATGCAGAGTTTCTGCCAGACAATCTTGCTACGGTAGTAAACAAACTTGCCTTTAACTTTGTTCCAGAGATGAATGACAAACAAAAGAAGGTGGAATCACACTGATTTCGTGATTCCACCTTCTATAGGATTTATGTCTTTATGGCTGATAACTATCAGAATATCTTGAAGTCTTTGCCCGTAAGATTGGAAATCGGCTTGAATAGACGCAATAGAACGAGCCCTATCACGATGAATGCTATTCGGGCTACCACAGAGCCGCCCATCGTAAAACCTTGCCATACGAGCCAAATAGGTGAGCACATGAGTGCTATGATGATTAGACACATCAATGCTGCCAGAAATGTTTTAGGTCCCATACATCAATCAATTTTATAGTTTGAAAGTCAATAGCTTCATGAAGTAACGCCTCAATAGTCCGAGGGAGCGACGAAATAACCTTCTGGCAAGTCATGGAAGTACTTGCCATCTGCATCATTGGTCACATACGTTTCGTTTTCTGGGTCTTCTGTCAAGAAATAGATTATCATATCCTTGAAGCGATTTTTGAGAAGGGTGTGGAAATCGGTGATGAGTCCAAGCTCCTCCGTTTCCATGCTCAGAAATCCTTCCGAAAGTTCACATTTCTTGATGTTGCCACAGAGATTGCATGTCCCATAGTCCATGCCAAGTGCCAATATGATGTTTCCTTCCCAATCGGCATCCTCGTCTTCCTCCATTACAGGGCGCTGTTTGTGAATGAAGGCTTGGTAGAGATTGTATATCTCCTCCAGCTCTTCTTGTTTTCCCTCAATGTAGTAGCGTACTTTAATGTTATGCATTAGCGATGCGAAAATAGCTATGTCAGATTCCATGTCTTGTCAATCAATATTATAGTGATACAAACATCTTAGGCTGTCGCCTGTAATCTCGAATGCCACGATGTCATGGGAATATACGTTGCTATCCACCTTGCCGTAAAGGAAGAATACGTATGAGCGTTGTCCGTTTTCATCGTCAAGGCTTACTATCCTCCGTATTTCACGATGGCTGTAGTCATCATTAGGATGGGCAAGTTTCAGCAATGGGCGATGTTCCTCATGCTGCTTGCCGTCTGCTGTTTTGAACTTCACAACACAGTCTATGTCAGGTGCTGTTCCGCCCTCGCCAGTGTCATACCATGTAGCGGTCACAAGACTGTCATCTGAAACTGCTGTGTGGTAAGTCTCGATAGAGTCTGACTTTGTGTCATTATTATCGAGACTTTCTTTTGCAGCCTTATTCTGACATGATGCAAGAAGCATAAGAAAGGCGACAAAGGCTATCACATTTCTCATTCTCTGTTCTTTTTGAGTTCTACAAACATACTATCTGCCAGAATTTCATCGCCTTCCTCTGCTTCCGGGTCGAAGAGTAGACCAGGGAGGGTAAGCGGTTCAGTCTGTCCTTTCACGTATGAACCGATATAGACATCATCGGTATAAAATTTGTTTA
>CAKQDQ010000153.1 GCA_934229335.1 uncultured Prevotella sp. | reverse complement strand
TGCAACGTGGTACCGTGAACATTGTCACCAAAACGGTTGACAGTAAGAAAGGTGGCTACGTGTCATACGCTGTGGGTAACGATGGATATAATCACATCTCTGCCTCTGTTTCTACAGGAATGACAAAGACAGGATGGAACTTCTCTGCTCTTCTCGGTAAGAAATGGGGCGACGGTTACATTCAGGGCACAGACTTCACCGATTATGATTTCTTCTTCGCCATCAGTAAACGCATCAACGCTAACCACCAGTTGGCACTGACAGGTCTTGGCTCTCCGCAGTCACACTACCAACGTAACCAGTATGATGGACTTAGCGTTGAAGGCTGGCAAGCGGTTAAGAAGTTCATGGGGGGAAGTAGCGCATACCGCTATAACCCTACTTACGGTTTCGGAAAGAACGGTGAACGTAAGTCTTCCGCATACAACTACTACCATAAACCCCAGTTCTCACTGAACCATATATGGCAGATAGACGAGAAATCTTCACTCAATACAGCCATCTATATGTCCATAGGTCACGGCTACGGCAATAGCGGTCAGGGTATAAACTCTACGTATGCCAATGCTTGGTATGGTGCTGCCAACGGCAAACTGAGATATGATTTCCGCCACGCTGATGGTACTTACGCCTACGATGAGGTACAGGAACTGAACGAACAGAGTGACTCTGGCTCAAAGATGGTTATGTCTCGTAACTACAATGACCACAAATGGTACGGCCTTCTCTCTACATACACACGCCAGTTGAACCAGAACTTCCATCTCTATGCGGGCATAGACCTTAGGTCATACAAAGGTATTCACACCGCAAAAATATCTGACCTTTACAACGGTGCATACTATACCGACCTCAGATACAGGAGCGGTATAAACCCAGCAAATAACATTAACGCCGCTGACCCAGACTGGAAGTACGAGAAACTGACCGTGGGCGATGTGGTATATCGTGACTACGACAGCCACATTGTGCAGAAAGGCGTGTTCTCTCAGATAGAGTACAGCAAGGATAAGCTGTCTGCTTTCCTCTCTGGTACACTCTCTACATCACGCTATTGGCGTTATGACCGCTTCTATTATGATGAAGCTCACGCTGAGTCTGAGACCGTCAACTTCACCAGCGGAAGCATAAAGGCAGGAGCAAACTATAACCTTAACGCCTACAACAACGTGTATGCAAACATCGGTTACATCAGTCGCGCACCATTCTTCAATGGTGGTGTGTTCTTGATGTCACAGTCAAGTAACGAGATTAACAAGGACGCAACAAACGAAAAGGCTTTCTCTGTTGAGTTAGGTTACGGTTTCCGCAAGGACTGGTTGTACGTTGCGCTGAACGCATACTACACCACTTGGATGGACAAGACGACGTCAAAGTCGGGCTATATGAACAACAACACTGAGATGTACACCATGAGTATGACTGGCGTTAACGCCAAACACATGGGTGTAGAACTTGATGTTGTAGCAAAACCAGCCTCATGGGCTACACTGCGCGGTATGCTCTCACTCGGCAACTGGAAGTGGGCTAACAACGCAACAGCATACTTCTACAACTCCGCTACACAGCCATTGGCTAACATTACCACTGGTGCAGTAGCCAGTGCAGTAGGTGCTCCTGACCACTTGAAGTTCACTCTCAACCAAGATGGCATTCACGTTGGTGGCTCTGCACAGACCACTGCCGCTTTAGGTGCAGACATAAGAATCGCTCCTTCACTCTCTGTTGGCGGTGACTTTACCTACTATGCCCGTCTCTATGCAGACTATTCACTGCCTACATACGGTGGTGGCGGTGAGTTTACACTTAAAGAACCTTGGAAGGTTCCGGCAGCAGGACAACTCGATCTCAACGCTCGCTACGACTTCATGATAGGTACTTGCAAGGCAAGCATCATCGGTGTAGTGAAGAATGTGTTTGACTACGAGTACATACAAGACGCCTTCTATGATGGTACTAACACCGATTGGAAGGACGCATACCGTGTGTTCTACGCCTTCGGACGTACATTCTCTGTAAGACTCAAATTGGCATTCTAAACTTATCTCATCAAAACACAATGAAACTTACACAATATATATATACCATTGCCGCTGCCGTAACACTCGCGTCATGCGGTGATTTCAACGACAAACTGGACGGATTTCAAGAGGACACATACCGTCCTACAGACGTTAAAGAACTGAAGATAGAACTGAAGAACAGCGATTACGAGAAGATTGCATCGCTTGTCAACGACAATGACCTCAAGGTCAACCACTATTTCGCTAACAACGACAGTGCAACAAAACAACTTCCCGTATGGCTGAAGTCTACATACCCTACCGCAGACAACGGTTCTACAGCGAAGATAACCTATAACCAATTAAAGGAAGAGGAGTACTACGCAAGCGATAAAGCAGACCAACCTGCAATAGCGGACGTAGAAGTAGAAAGCGTGACAACTCCTTTCGAACTCATCGGCAAAGAATGGAAGTACAATCCAAGCGTAATCCTCACCTTACCTAACGAAAGAGGTAACACCGTCAGCAAGGTATTCTACAACAGAATCACAATCTGGGTGAACATTAACTATGATGAACCTAACGGATATGATATGTTTAATCCTGGAGGTTACTTGAGTCCTTATGGTGACCAAGAGTTCTTCAGTGGCTGCGACTTCTACCATAACTATGTAGAATGGGACCCTGCAAAGGCGAAAGAAAACACTCCAAGCGTATATGAGAGCATGAGCGATGATGAAGTTGTGACAACAATGCAGCGTAATCTTCTCACTACCTTCGGTGAATCGTTGAAAGAAGGTTACGAGAACGCTGAACCTGTAGAGGGCATGGAGGTAACTTACACAGTGAACTTCATGGCACACATGGCTGGCGACAAACTCGTTCCTTACACCATTAAATATCTCGTTACTGGAAAAGGAGAATTTACCTACATCGACGGTTCACTGAAGCCACGAGAAGAATAACTCGACTCCCCCCTCTCAATACCTTTTACACACCCCAAAGAACAACAACATTGATATGCGATTTATCATTTGTTTGCTTTTTTCTATAATCCTGGCACTGCCAGTTTCCGCACAGCAGAACAAGGAGAAGACGCAACGTAGCAACGTTGCGCCCATTCTCATTGTGTGCTCATACAACCCCGACCTTAGGAGTATGGGCGACAATGTGTCTGACTTCTACGATGAATACACCAAAAGTGGGCTTCCTAACCCTATCGCTGTTGAGCATATTAACGCACAGAATCTTCCAGACAGCAAGAACTGGAGACCACGTCTTAATGAGATTCTCGATAAGTATTTCAACGGAAACAACAAACCTGCCATAATTGTACTGCTTGGTAATGAGGCTTCTACTACATACTTCTCCATTAAAAAAGAATATCTGAAGAAAACGCCTGTCATTATTGGCGTCAGAGGTAATTCAATAGTAAAATTGCCAAACAACGACGATATCGACACCAAGACATGGGAGCCAGAAGCTTTAGATATTAACAAAGACTTCAAAGACTACAACATCGTAGGAGGACGAATATACCAGTATGATGTCAAGAAGAACTACGACTTGATAAAATACTTCTACCCCAACTGCGATACACTGACAGTCATTACCGACAACACCTTGGGCGGTATCACGATGAAAGCGATGTTCAAGCAATACGCCAAGACGGACAAACGCTTCGTGGTGAACTATCTTGATGGACGCACCACGTCCTTCATGGAGGCTGACGAATACATATCAAATCTGCCACACACGCAAGCTGTTATGGTAGCTACATGGCGCGTGGACGACTCTAACAGATATATTGTGCGTAACACAACGTACACTCTCTGTCAGAACAACCCACAGTTACCTGTCTTTTCTCTTTCTGATGTTGGTTTAGGACACTGGCCTATAGGCGGATATTCCCCGCGTTATCACACCATGGGACATTTCCTCGCCAACGACGTAGTGAAATACCTGCAAACAGGCAAGCCAAGCAAGATAACTTTAGCAACAAACAAATACGTCTTCGACCATGACAGGCTGAAGGTATTAGGACTGTCACTACGTTTCTTCAAACAGGATTACGAATCAGTAAACAAACCAGTTTCTATCTTTGAAGAATACAGAACCACCATTCTCACCGTCACAGTGCTTTTCGTTATACTTACGTTAGCACTCATCCTGTCACTGAGTCTGCTGCGAAGAAGTAAGCTGCTACGTATGGCATTGGTAAAACAAAGTAAGAAACTGCTCATCGCCAAAGAACAGGCAGAGACCGCCAACAAGATGAAGTCGCGTTTCATCGCTAACATAAGCCACGAGATAAGAACGCCACTCAACGCTGTTATGGGATTCTCACAGGTTCTTATCAGCGACGAAGTAGAGCTGTCGCCAGAAGAAAAGAAGCAGTACGGTGAACTAATCATGGCAAACGGTGAGCTATTGTTGAAACTCATCAACGACGTGCTCGATATCTCTAAGATAGACGCAGGAAAGATGCAGTTTAACATAGAGGAAGTAGACGCAGTGACACTTATCCACACCGCTGCACAGTCTGCTACCGCCAACAAGAGTCCTAATATTGAGATTTACGCTAAGACGGACCTTGACACTATGATAATCAACACCGACAAGAACCGTCTGTTACAGGTTATCTCTAATCTTCTCAACAATGCCAAGAAGTGTACCGACAGCGGAAGCATCACGGTAAGTCTGGAAAAAACAGCCGATGAGAACATGATTAGCATCAGCGTCACCGACACTGGCTGCGGTATTCCGAAAGAGAAGGCTGAGGAAGTGTTTGAACGCTTTAAGAAGTTAGACTCTTTCCGTCAGGGAACAGGTCTCGGTCTCTCTATCTGCCGCGCTATAGTGGAGCAGTTGGGAGGTAAGATTTGGGTAGATACAAGTTACACCAACGGTGCAAGGTTTACATTCACCCACCCTATTCACCCCACTATAGAAACGGAAGAAGACTAAAGACATAAACCATAGTTATAAAAAACAGGAGGTAAACATCAACCTAAACGATGTTTACCTCCTGTTTTTTATAGTCTGACATAAAGGCTATTTGGGCAGAAAAGAAATTACATTACAGAGTGGTTATACTCACTATCGACACGCCAATCTCTCCCGTAACCCACTGTCGTATTTCAAACGTTTTTCACGCCACTACGTACCTTCGCTGTCATCTCTATCTAATCGTGTCATGAACACTATCTATTCACGTTGCGATAACTATCATATCGCAATATAATAACTATGCTATTCTACTTCATTCCACTACCCGCCAGTCTATAAGACCTTTACCTTCGCTGTCGAGTTCTACTGCGAGACCTACCACCTCGCGTTTGTCTCCCTTAAACGGTTCCATATATCCACAATCACGTATCTGCTGTTCTGCGGCAGCAAGACCACCATTAT
>CAKQDQ010000152.1 GCA_934229335.1 uncultured Prevotella sp. | reverse complement strand
TGGTGATGCAGGGAGACCCTGTGTGATGACTTTAGCCTTAGAAAGTGCCAGTTTGTCAAATACAGGATGAAGCAACTCATCGAGTTTCTGTGGCTCACAACGAAGAATTGCAGTCTTCTCGTCTATAAGTCCTTCATGCATGAGGTCCATTGCTATCTTTACCATAGCCGTACCAGTACGCTTACCATTGCGAGTCTGCAGGAACCACAGTTTTCCCTCTTGTACCGTAAACTCCATGTCCTGCATGTCGCGGTAGTGGTTTTCGAGGTTCGTCTGTATTTGGTCCAGTTGTTTATATATCTCTGGCATAGCCTCTTCCATAGAGGGGAATTTTGCTATGCGTTCTTCTTCCGAGATGCCTGCACGTTCCGCCCAACGCTGTGATCCTATCTTTGTAATCTGTTGTGGTGTGCGTATGCCCGCTACAACGTCTTCACCTTGCGCATTTACGAGGTACTCACCATTGAAAAGGTTTTCACCATTGCCAGCATCGCGAGAGAAGCATACACCTGTGGCAGAGGTGTCACCCATATTACCAAACACCATTGCCATTACAGAAACAGCTGTGCCCCATTCATCAGGAATACCCTCCATCTTACGATAAAGAATTGCACGTTCATTCATCCAACTACGGAATACCGCGCATATAGCACCCCACATCTGTTCAATAGGGTCATTAGGGAAATCAGAGCCTGTTTGTTCCTTTATAGCATTTTTGAAGAGAACAACAAGTTTCTGTAAGGACTCTACAGAGAGATCTTTGTCAAGCACTACGCCCTGTTCTTTCTTTACTTCATCAATAATTTTCTCAAAGGGGTCTATGTCTTCCTTGTTTACAGGTTTCATACCTAACACCACATCGCCATACATCTGTACGAAGCGACGATATGAATCATATACAAAGTGTGGGTTGCCTGTTTTGGCAGCCATACCTGCTGCCACCTCATCGTTAAGACCAAGGTTAAGGATTGTATCCATCATGCCAGGCATTGAGGCACGCGCACCAGAGCGAACAGAAACAAGCAGCGGGTTATTTACATCGCCAAACTTGCAGTTCATAAGGTTCTCGACATGTGCTACAGCAGCATTTACTTCGTCTTGAAGAAGTGCTACTATTTTTTCCTGACCGACCTCATAATATTCATTACAAGTATCGGTAGTAATAGTAAAACCAGGAGGAACAGGAACACCAATAAGATTCATTTCCGCAAGATTAGCTCCCTTGCCACCCAATTCTTCTCGCATAGAGGCATTACCTTCTGCCTGCCCATTTCCAAAGGTATAAACTCTTTTCTTTGACATTTTGTTTAGGTTTACTTTTAATGTATTAGATAATGTTTTTGTTAAATTCGGTAGCAAAGATATAAGAATTAAAGAGTTTCGCAAAATAAAAACTTGACTTTTTTCTTATTACTGTGTGATTTGTGCTTTTTTGTCGTAAAAATTTTATTATTTCAATATTAATTACTAACTTTGTACCAAATACGATTTATTAAAATATAATGGCAAGAAAGAAGAAACCATATCCTATATTAGAGAATGTAACCATCACCGACATTGCGGCAGAAGGAAAAAGTCTTGTACGTATTAACGACCTTGTCGTCTTTGTACCATTCTGCGTACCAGGTGACATCGTAGACCTACAGATACGACGTAAAAAACATTCTTACGCAGAAGCCGAAGTGATACGCTTTGTAAAATACAGCGATAAGCGTACAGAACCTGTATGCCAACACTTTGGACTTTGTGGTGGTTGTAAGTGGCAAAACCTCCCATACGAAGAACAGTTGGCTTTTAAGCAGAAGCAGGTTCATGATCAACTGACGCGCATAGGTAAGGTAGAACTGCCTGAGTTCTTGCCTATCAAGGGTTCTGTGAAAACCTTGGAATACCGTAACAAACTCGACTTTGGTTGTTGTAACAAACAATGGCTTACAAAAGAAGATTTAGCAGCGGGGGTACCTTTTAGTCCTGCAATAGGTTTCCACATTACAGGAGCGTTTGACAAGATACTGCCTATAGAGAAATGTTGGCTAATGGATAATCTGCATAATGAAATACGTAATGCTATACGTGACTATGCATTAGAACACAACCTCACATTCTTTGACCTTAGGCAGCAAACAGGTCTTTTGCGCGACATAATAATAAGGTGTAGTAACAGTGGCGAATGGATGGTGATTATTCAGATGCACTATGACCATTCTACCGCAGAGACCTTAGTAAAGAGCGAAGCCGAAACAAAAGGATTGTTAGAGTATGTAGCAGATAAATTCCCACAGATAACATCACTACTGTATCTTGATAATCAAAAATGTAATGATACTATAGGCGATCAGGAAATTTATACATATAAGGGCAGAGACTTCATGTATCTGCTGATGGAAGACTTGAAGTTCAAAGTTGGTCCAAAATCATTCTATCAAACCAATACAGAGCAAGCATACCATCTATATAGCGTAGTAAGAGAGTTTGCTTATAATAATGCTTTAATACACCTATATAACAAGCAGAACGACAAGCCTTTAGTATACGATCTTTATACCGGCACAGGAACTATCGCAAACTTTGTGGCGCGTAAGGCGAGCAAAGTGATAGGCATAGAATATGTACCTGAAGCAATAGAGGACGCTAAGGTTAATTCTTCTATTAATGGCATTGAAAATACAGACTTCTATGCAGGCGACATGAAAGATATTCTGACAGATGCTTTTATCGCAGAACACGGTCGCCCAGATATAATCATTACCGACCCACCTCGTGCAGGTATGCATCCTGACGTTGTTAACGTAATACTTAATGCACACCCTCAACGTATTGTCTACGTAAGCTGCAACCCTGCAACTCAGGCAAGAGATTTACAGTTACTTGACGTTGACTACAAGGTTATTGCTGTTCAACCAGTTGATATGTTCCCGCATACGCCACACGTAGAGAACGTGGTATTGCTCGAAACAAAATTGTAACTAAGCACAGAGACAAAGTGCTATGAGAGTATATTGAATATCATCGTAAAATAACGATTATTGATGAACGAAAATATTAATAGGGAAAAACTGTGGAACGCTAATTACAACAGGGTGATGCTTACTAACTTCACCCTGTTTTTCTCATTTTACCTACTTACGCCCCTGTTGCCATTATACCTCCATGAGACCTTTAATGCGTCCAAGGACACTATAGGTATAGTACTTAGTGGCTATACTCTTGTAGCATTACTTATGCGTCCGTTCAGTGGCTATCTCGTTGACAGCTTCCCACGCAAACGAGTATTGTTGCTATGTCTTTTCTTTTACTTTCTTTTCTTTGGCGGGTATCTTATTGCCGGCAGTCTCGTTCTTTTCGCCGTTTTCCGTACACTCCATGGTGGTCCTTTCGGAGCCTCAACAGTAGCAAACAGTACAATGGCAATAGACGTGTTACCATCAAGCCGTCGCAATGAAGGAATAGGGTTTTACGGTCTTAGCAATAACCTCGCCTCAGCCATAGCCCCAACAATAGGCATATTCATTTACCGTTACGTGCATAATTTCGATGCTCTTTTCTGGACAGCATTTATTACAGCTGGTATTGGATTGCTGAACACAACAAGCGTAACTCCAAAAGAAAGACAAGTTCTACGTAAGAAGAGTAAACTCTCATTAGATCGCTTCTTCCTTGCCCGCGGTTGGTTCATAGCACTTAACATCTGCTTCTTTGGCTTTTGCTGGGGAGTCCTTAGCAATTACCTTGCCATCTATGGTAAAGAGCACCTCGGAATAACCAGTGGAACAGGAACATTCTTCCTCCTTCTCTCCGCAGGACTTATCTTCTCACGTCTGCAAGGTAATAAATCGTTACGCCAAGGCAAATTAGTTCAAAATGCCTTAGTTGGTTCTATCCTTTCCACTATTGGCTACACAGTATTCGTCACATGGTCCAGTATGACAGGCTACTATCTGTCTGCTATTCTCATCGGTCTTGGTAACGGACATATATGGCCTGCATTTCAAAACATGATAATAAATATCGCCAACAAAGACGAACGTGGCACCGCCAATAGTACCATTTTAACATCTTGGGACTTAGGGCTTGGCATAGGCATACTTGCTGGTGGTGTAATAGCTGAATACTGGGGATATGACAGCACCTTCACAACCATGGCAATAATACACATTATAGGTCTGATTTCCTATATTACATTAACACGCAGAAGGTACGCTATTGTCTGTCAGGCACGAAAAACAGAATAACAATTAATATCTATATAATCACACCTAAACATTTGCATTAACAAAAATGAAAAAAAAGAAACTTCTCAGCTTAGCAGCCGCCATTGCAGTAGGAACAACCGCAATGGCAAACCATCCAGACTCTGTGTTTGTTAAACCCGATGTTAAAAACGGCACAAGAGATTTTCAAATAGCATACTCCATAGACAAAAAACAATGGAAGCACATACACTGTAATCTATTTGAAAGCGACTACGGACCATGGGGAAGCGAAAAAAAACTGTACTATCCCGTGTTGCGTTATGATGGCACTACATTCCACGCTACATTCATTCCTAACCCTAAGATACCCCAAATAGCGACTACACGCTCTGCAGACTTTACACTATGGAAGCCTCAAGACTATCCTATGGTGCCAAAAGAGAAATTTCAAGAAGTACTGTCGAAACAACAAAGCGAATCAGAAAACAATATTATAAAGGTTCCATATTCTGCCATTCAAGCTCTACTCAATAAGAAAGAGCTTTCAGCCCTTAATGCTACGAAGGAAAGAGAAAACTTTGTTGCCTCAGCCTCACCTATTGCAAATGAAGCAAAGGATATCACCGCCCACTTAACAATTAGCAATAATAAGAAAGCTATATCCCCAGACCTCATGGGAATATTCTTCGAAGACATCAGCTATGCGGCTGATGGCGGTCTGTATGCGGAAATGGTACAAAACCGCGACTTTGAATATTCCAAAGCTGATAACAGAAACTGGGATGCACAAACAGCCTGGCAGTTACAAGGAGACGGCACCACATGGAGTATAGAGACGACTAATCCGCTTAGCAAAAATAATGCGCACTACGCAGTACTCAAGACTACTACTCTTGGTGCTAAACTCATCAATGAAGGCTGGGACGGAATACACATTAAGGCTAAAGCGAAATATCTGTTATCACTTTTCGTAAAAGGAAAAGGAGCAGTACGTGTTAGCATAGTAGACAATGATGCTGTATTGGCTTCATGTATAATAAAGGGTACAGAATCCTGGAAACAACAAAAGACAACACTTACAGCAACAAAAGATGCGGACAACGCCAAATTAGTTATAGAACCCCTACAAACTGGAGAATTGGCTTTAGACTTCATATCCCTCTTCCCTAAAGACACCTTCAGAGGGCGTGTCAACGGCTTGCGAAAGGATCTTGCTGAAGTAATTGCAGACTTGAAACCACGTTTCGTTCGTTTCCCCGGAGGTTGCGCATCACATGGTCAAGGTATAGATAACATCTACCACTG
>CAKQDQ010000151.1 GCA_934229335.1 uncultured Prevotella sp. | reverse complement strand
ATGCATAACACCACCTTTATGTACTGAAAAAAACAGTAAATTAGTGTAACCACACAAAACGTATGTTATGCCTCTGAAATCTCTATGCTTTCGCAGTACGATTAGATAGAGATTGCAAGGTAAAAGCACTGTGATTGCATCGCTATATGATACTACAGTCCTAACAACTCAATAGCCTCTGCTGTCAAGAAAGGCTTTATCTTTGCATACGGAACGCAGAACTTTGGTTTGCCCGCAGCATAAGGAGCAATCTCATATTGTCCATATCTGAACACTAAACCTTGAGCCGTAGGATGAGGTGTCTCCTTAGGAAGAGGAATAAGGTTACCCTCTAACTGCAACATATCGTTAAGTCCCGTATCGTCAACTGCCTGTCCTTCTTTAACAAAATAAGAGACAAGTCCTACACGCAATAGCTTCTGCATATCCTTTTCTGACGATGGCTTGATAAAATCAGTAAAACGCTTACCATCCTTCTTACTATATGTCAGCCCACCGAGGTCAATGCTTGAACCATGAGCACCGCCATTAAACGTCTCAATCTCCGCATCGAACACGCAATAGTTTTTGTCCTCCCATTCTCTATCTATTTCTATATCATAGAAATACTGCATGACATCTATTTTCTCGTAATCCCTTCCCTCTTCTTTCGCTATCTGTTTTTCGGTATCATTACGCATTTTGTTATCGTCTTTTGACTGATAACAAACCTTGTCATACAACAAGTTACCATAAGACTCCACAGCATCTTTCATATCAGATTTGTCACCTTCACTGGCACTAATCATACCATAATCCTCGTTCATGTTTACCGCTTTACTCAAGATAGACAACAAATCCCGACGTATATTAGAAGATACTACATCATCACCAGTAGGACATTCAACATCTATCTCTACCTTACCATACTTGTTTTCCTTGTCGAATTCATATTTCTTTAATTGTAAAGCGCATTTTACTCCCACTGCTACCTCATCTGAATCATAATGTCCTACTCTGGAAGTCTCTACCCTTTTATTTCCGCAAGAAGTTACAGACACGGTACATACCATCAGTGTCAAAACTGCATTAAATAAAACTCTCTTCATAGCATCATTAGTGTTTGATTGTTAAAATTATGTTACTGTACGCATATCTGAATATGATACGCAACACAACAGCCTACGATAAATTGCCGTTATAATACGCAAATGTAAGAATTAATAATTCTTCTCGCAATTATTTTTTGTATTTTTGTGTCTATCTCACATTTTTTTCAATAAATTTATCTACCTTTGTATTGGATTATTCTGCCTGTAACGTATTCCGTGTACTAAAGAATAACCACGATGATACACAAAAGCCAAGATACAAAAAAGGCACTATGAAAAAACTACAAATACTATTATTCACTTTAATACTGAATATATCCGCTTCTGCTATAAGTACATTTAACTTTAATGGACAAAAGATAAAAACGGGTCCGAGACACTTACTCGTCATAGAACAGAAATTAGGAAACGACAAATATACCTTTACGGATATCAACACGGCATTACGTTTTGTTGATGAACAAAAGCGTAACGACACACTGTGGACATACATATATATCACACCTTCCGTTTATTGGGTGGATAATCCTGACGACAATGCCATACGTTACCCCGCACCTGGCACCAGCACACCATATGCCCTCACCGTAAACGCAAGCCACATAAAACTCGTAGGAATGGGAAAAACTGCCGAAGAAACTGTATTGGCATGTAACAGAGGACAGACACAAGGGGCTGATGGCAACTTTACCATGTTCCACTTTACAGGAAGCCATATTACAGCAGAAAACCTCACCTTCGGCAATTACTGCAATGTTGACCTTATATATAATAAGGATAGGAGAAAAAGTAGAGCGAAGAGAAAGTCTGCAATAGTGCAAGCCCAATTAGCAATATGCGATGGTGACTATTATACATTAAAGAATTGCAGATTCATTTCACGTCTCAACCTATGTCCTTTCGTTGGTGGAAAACATACCTTTTTTGATAACTGCTACTTTGAATGTACTGACGACGCACTATGCGGAACAGGCGTTTACACTAACTGCGACTTTACATTCTTCAGCAGCAAGCCCTTTTACACTACCGACAAAGAAATAGGTGCCACATTTACAAACTGCAACATTCACAGCAAAACACATGGGACTCAATATTTTACAAAAGTGAGTGGCCCTGTAACAATGATAAACTGCAAATGGAGTAGTGACGATCCCAACCTCAAAATAGAATGGAATAAACGTCCTAACCCTAAACACCGTTGCATAATGCAAGGCTGCACTCTTAACGGCAAACCTCTTAATGTGCCTACTCCTACAGAGCCGTTACCTGTCAGTTTACCACCATTTCCCATCATGTCACAACCCCAAATAATTCCTGGCGCATGGACCTTAGACTGCCACAAGCCACTCGACACGAAAAATTATGATTGGCAAGCCGACACCACCACCTGTGCATGGGGCTACGCAGAAGGGGTAGATGGAGCGGAAGGGTCGTGGGGACTGGTTCAACTCCATAAAGGAGCACGCATGATGTTCACTCCATACAATGAAAAAGAAGAGGTTAAACGACAAGAATGTACCATCACCCTTGACCCTTGTAAAGGTCCAGGACAAGGCTTTGGCTCTGCTACTGGACAGTATTTAGACGTTTGCATAAAATTCAATACACGCACCCTAACAGGCTACGGCATAAGATTCATACGTACTCCAGACTACGACCACGCTGTAGAGACATACATAGTAGAATACAACAACGGTACCACCACAAGAATTACTGAGCCTCAACGATGTGACATCTTCAAGCGAGGATGTAGCGTAACCCTCAGTGCTGACGAATCAAACGTACTGACTGCTACTATACAAAACGTGAACTTCCCAGACAGCACACAACAACTGAAAGCTATGATGCCCCACCCTAACAGCTTTGGCGGATTCCACCTACAGCACACAGGCAGCACAGGAGCATCGGCAACCGTGATAAAAACTATATTCCTTAAATAACAAATCATTTACAAAACATGGATTATCAAAAGATTATAGACTATTATTTCCCGCAAGAAACAAACGCAGAGCTACGACATATCCTCATAACCCACAGCAAAAGCGTTGCTGATATGGCTTTAGAGATATGCGAAAAACACCCAGAACTAAACGCAGACAAGATGTTTGTTTATGAGGCTGCGATGCTGCATGACATTGGTATACTGCGATGTGACGCTAAAGGCATCTGCTGTTACGGAACAGAACCATACATACGTCACGGATTATGCGGAGCACAAATGCTAAGAGAATATGCCCAGTCTTTCCTTCCTGACACAGACATTACGCCATACGCAAGGGTATGCGCACGCCATACAGGTACAGGACTAACGGCAAAGACAATACGTGAACAGGCTTTACCTCTACCCGAACAAGACCTCACCCCTGAGACAATAGAAGAACAGATAATATGTTATGCAGACAAATTCTTCTCAAAAACAAAGCTCGACAGGTGTAAAACTTACGACCATGCAGAGAAGTCACTAATGAAGTTTGGAGCCGATGGCATCAAAGTGTTCCATAAATGGCACAAACTTTTTAGCTAACAAGATAAGGAAATTGGTAAGCCCAACTATGCCTTCCCACTTAGTTAAAATATAAAAAAACATTTGGTCAATGGGCTTTTTTTATTACCTTTGCAACATATAGACGCTAACCATATACTAAATAGTGGTAGAAGAAACACAACACCACATTAGTTTATCATTTTAGCTAAATGTCATTTGCTCTTCATTCTGACTCTTTTCCGTTCAAACTGTAAACCGACAAAGTCGTTATGCCTACATAACTTCTTATCGCTGTTACGCAATATATCTCGGAAACAGTCTCAGAACACAACAACATTATCTTTATAACTACCAGAAAATGAAATACGCGGAATACATAAAACAGATAGAAATAGACTCTCTGTGGAATGGCAGAAAGCACATAGTGTGGCAGCTTGACAGGCACGTCAACATACTTAGTGGTGTTAACGGCGTAGGCAAAAGCACTATTCTCAATAAGGTAGTAACACCACTGTATCGCGAAAACGGCAAGGTAAGTTGTTACAAGGGGGTACATCTGCAACTTCATGAAGAAGACTCTGAAGCCTTACGTTTTGATGTTATAAGATCATTTGACCGCCCACTGATAAGTACAGAACTGACAACGAGGCTGGATATTAAGATCGGCACAGAGTTAGACCTACAGTTATTCATGCTGCAAAGGAAATATCTTGATTACCAAGTAACTCTTGCCAATAGGATAATTGACATCTTACAAAGCGGAAATCCTAATGCTCCTATTCTCGCACAACGCATATCAGAGAGCAAACAGAAATTCTATGATATTGTCGACAGACTGTTTGGCGACACAAAAAAAAGCATTATCCGCACAGAGAACGAGATAAAGTTCATGCAGATGGACGAAACAATACAGCCCTACCAGCTCTCAAGCGGTGAGAAACAGATGCTCGTAATACTGCTAACGGTATTGGTTGAAGACCAACAACCCTACGTTCTCTTCATGGACGAACCTGAGGTGAGTCTACACATAGAGTGGCAAAAGCAGCTCATTGGTACTATAATGGAGATAAATCCAAACGTACAGATGATTCTCACCACACATTCACCCGCCGTGATAATGGACGGATGGACAGACAAAGTAACAGAAGTCAATGAAATAGAAGTCAAATAAATGGCTCTTAAGGATTACATATCAAGTGACTATGTCAATGCAGCCAACAGGCTGCAAGGCAAAAAAGCACGTAGGCGCATTGTGGCATACGTGGAAAGTTATGACGATATACTGTTCTGGAGAATGATACTCAGCCGTTTCGAGAACGAATCACGATACTTTGAGGTCATGTTACCCAGCCGTACTTCACTTAACAAAGGCAAGAAGCAAGCACTGTTGTCATTGATGAAACACGGTGCTGGCAATAATATGTTGGCTTGTGTTGACGCTGACTACGACTACCTTATACAAGGCATGACGTTTCAGTCTGACTTTATGCTCAACAACAAGTATGTGCTTCATACATACGTCTACGCCATAGAGAACTACCAATGCTACGCACCATCTCTGCATAACGTATGTGTTATGGCAACACTTAACGACCATTTGATTTTTGATTTCGAGACCTATCTGACAGAATACAGCAAAGCCATATTCCCACTTTTCGTGTGGAGCATTATGCTTTACAGGAAAAGAGAGTACAATAAATTCAGCATTACAGACTTCAACAAGATTGTCACAATACGCCATTCACGTCTGCAAGACATCATGGCCAACGTAGAAAGGGTTAGGCATAAGGTTAGAGTTAAGCTTAACGACCTGCGCAAAACGTGCCCTGGCAGAAAAGAGGAGTACCTAAAAACACGCGACGACATTATCAGACTCGGTGTTACTCCTGAAACAACATATCTATACATACAGGGACATCATTTGTTCAACAACATCGTCGCACCTACCGTACAGACCGTATG
>CAKQDQ010000150.1 GCA_934229335.1 uncultured Prevotella sp. | reverse complement strand
ACATTATTAGTGTGCGTGAGGATGGTACCATTAAAACGCATAATGGAGGAAATCTTACTACAGAGGAAGCTGGTCCATTAATTGACTATCTAAACGCAAACTTAGGCGATGATAGGGTAAAATGGATAAGAGGAATACAGTATCGACATCTTCTTATTATAAGAGGAGGAAGTAAACATATTGTCTGTGCTCCTCCGCATGATCACCCTAATGAGCAGTGGAAACTATTGTTGGTGAAGCCTGAGGCAGGAAAAGAGAATCTGAAGGAGGAGGGAAGAATGACACCTCAGGAGACAGCTGATTTATTGAATGACCTCATCTTACGCTCAAAGGACTTGTTGGAGAGCTATTCACTTAATGTGGAACGCAAAAAGGCAGGAAAGGACCTTGCTAACATTATATGGCCATGGAGTGGGGGATATAGACCGGCAATGCAGCCACTTAAAGCTATATACCCAAACATTAAGTCGGGGGCGGTAATCTCTGCTGTTGACTTGATACGTGGAATAGGTCATTATGCTGGGTTGGATGTTGTAGAGGTAGAAGGTGCAACAGGTCTCTGGGACACTAACTATGAAGGTAAGACTGCCGCTGCTATAGAGAATCTAAAGGAAAAAGACTTCGTATTCTTACATGTAGAAGCAAGCGATGAGGCTGGACATGATGGAGATGTAGACTTGAAGGTAAAGACTATAGAGAATCTTGATGCTCGTATGGTCGGACCAATATACGAGGCTACTAAGACATGGGATGAACCTGTGTGCATAGCTGTTCTGCCTGACCATTATACGCCTGTAGAATTGCGAGTACATGTAGGTGAGCCTGTACCTTTCATTATCCATGCTCCAGGACAGCAACCTGATGACGTTCAAGTGTATGATGAGTTCTCCTGTGTCAATGGTTCTTATGGAATCTTGAAGCTTCATGAGTTTATGGATACACTTATGAGCATAAAATAATTACTTGGAATATATATTTATAAATAAAGAAAAATATGAAATATTATAGCACAAACCACACCGCTCCGTTGGCTTCATTAGAAGAGGCTGTAGTAAAGGGACTCGCTGGTGACCGTGGATTGTATATGCCAGAAAATATCAAGGCTCTGCCTAAGGAGTTTTTTGACAATATAGACAAAATGTCTTTTCAGGAAATTGCATATACCGTTGCAGACGCTTTCTTCGGAGAAGATGTTGATGCCGATTCTCTAAAGAAAATAGTTTATGACACTTTAGCCTTTGACTGTCCGATAGTTCCTGTGACAGAGAATATATACAGTCTTGAGCTTTTCCATGGACCTACTTTGGCCTTTAAGGATGTTGGTGCTCGTTTCATGGCTCGCCTTTTACAGTATTTTATTAAGAAAGAGGCTAAAGGAGGTCTTGTTAATGTGCTTGTAGCTACTTCTGGTGATACAGGCTCTGCTGTTGCCAATGGATTTTTAGGTGTAGACGGTATTCATGTTTACGTGTTATATCCAAAGGGAAAAGTTAGTCCTATACAGGAGTGTCAGTTTACTACACTTGGTAAGAATATTACAGCAATAGAGGTTGATGGTGTTTTTGATGACTGTCAGGCACTCGTGAAAACTGCATTTATGGACGAGGAACTGAACAAACACATGATGTTGACTTCGGCTAATTCTATCAATGTTGCTCGTTTCTTACCGCAGGCGTTCTACTATTTCTATGCTTACGCTCAGCTAAAGAAATTAGGTAAGGCAGACCAAATGGTAATGTGTGTACCTTCTGGTAATTTTGGTAATATCTGTGCTGCACTGTTTGGTCATACTATGGGATTGCCTATTAAGCGTTTTGTTGCAGCTAATAACGCTAATGACATTTTCTTTAAGTATCTACAGACGGGTAAATATGAGCCAAAGCCATCAAAGGCTACGCTTGCAAACGCAATGGATGTAGGTGATCCTTCTAACTTTGCGAGAATATACGAACTGTATAAGGGGAATCATGAAAGGATTACGTCGCTCATTAGTGGTGCGACATTCTCTGACGAGCAGATTGCCGAAACCATGCGTAACTGTTATAATGAGACGAAATACGTTCTTGACCCTCATGGAGCTTGTGGTTATCAGGCACTGAAGAATCTCCTGAAAGAAGGTGAGGTAGGTGTGTTCTGTGAGACTGCTCACCCAGCTAAGTTTAAGGAGAAAGTTGATGCTATCCTTTCTACAGATATTGAGATACCGCATCGTTTGCAGGAGTTCATGAAAGGAACGAAGCAAAGCGTTGCCATGAGCAAGGATTTCGCTGCGTTTAAGGATTATTTGCTAAAGCAGTAATAGTATATATGAGTTTGTGTTTAAGTATTATGGGTTAACTTATTTAACTATACTTACTTATATGTATAGCACGAAATAAATTCTTTAAGAAATACAAATGAGAATGGTAGTGACAGCGGTGATGGCTCTTATCTTGCCGGTAGGGGCTGTCGCCGCTACTTTTTTGAATAATGTAGGAGGCGAATATCAGTTAGTGGTAGACAATAATGCCATAGAAGAATCGGACATATTATTGTTTGCGTCGTACGCAAAGAGAGAAAATGTGTCGGAAACATCGCCTGTGGTTAGAGTAATGTCTACTATACTGCCAACGGATAAAAATGGTGCATTTGCTAATTATATCTACCCAGATTATGATTACGTCAGTGCAGGTATGCCGAAAGTTTTGAAGGTCAGTCAGGTTAATATGACGGATATGCCGTATGAATATGTGACGGGTACAATGTCAAAAGATGGTACAGTTACGTTGCAAAATTGGCAGGAGCTATATTTGACTGCGGACAAGAGCACGGCAAAGATGTCATTGACGAAGACTAAACCGAGCAAGAATTGGGTGTTAAAGAATGGGGTGGATTCTGAAACTTTCTCCTTGTATCATAAGGCAGCGTCTAAATATTTGCGGTGTGAAAATCGTAGTGGCTATGGTGACGATTTGGGACAATTCCGACTGTTTGGTATAGTTGATGAATCAAAGGGGTATAGTGCTGTTTATACCTATAGAAAGACGTTTACAGTGACTATAGGCGGGGTAGGGTATTCTACTTTCTACAATAGTAACAATGACGTAAAGTTGCCGAAGGGCATAAAGGCATATACCTATACTTTAGAGGGGAACACTCTCGTTCCATCTCATGAATTTGATGGGGATAGTGGTGACGTTATACCGCATAACACAGCAGTTATACTCAGTGCTGCCCCTGGCGTATACGCACTGACAGTGAAGAATGTCCAGACAGATTGTGAATATGAATCTATTCTCAGAGGGACAGATAATAAAGAGAGTACTGCGACTGATGGTGATGAGGGGCAGTACAGATATTATGCTTTAGGAAATGGAAACCGTGGGTTGGGCTTCTATTATGTTAATAGTTCTGGCGCTCCTTTCATGAACAATCCACATAAGGCGTATCTGCGTATTGCTACTACGGTAGCTACAGGTAACATTAGGTTTGTGCTGCCGAACGAAATACCAACGTCTGTATCGGAAAGAAGAGTGTTTGAGATGCAAGTTGGTAACACCTCTATTGATGAGTCGTGCTATGATATTTTAGGGAGAAAGACATCATGGTCACATCATGGATACATAATAAAAGATGGTATGAAAGTTTTGAAGTAATCTCAGAGTAAGTGTATGAGTTGATTCTATATAAATTAAATAGTGCTTAACGTTGGTAGTTTATGGCTCCACTTATATAAATAGGTATTCTTCGAAATAGTTTTCCCCTCATTCAATATCCTGTGAAGGAAATTGAGTGAGGGGAAATTTTTCTTATATATAGTGGTACCTACTCGAATGGTTACCAGTTAATCGTCTTAACTAAAAAAAGTTAAAAAGAGGAATCTTTCTTGATGTATATGAATAATAATGAAAGAAAAGCTGTACCTTTGCAGTGAAGGTCTTGTATCGTTGTATAAAACAAGATTTCATTTACATAAAAGCTTAGCACTAAACGAAGCATAGATGTGTGGCAATAAAGGCATTTTGCCTTGTCAAACATATAGATTCTTAGTGTGGACATACATTTTAATTGTATGAATCTTATGAATCATGTTATTGTAAAACTGGCTTTATTGTTCAAGAAGACGATAGCCAACAATGACATAAAGTAGAAAAAGAAAGTGACGCAGGATAGCTCTATTTCTCTTTCTGCATCTGGGGTAAACGAAGTGTATCATAACAAACGTTTACCCACGGGTATCCATATAGTCGGAACTGAAGTAAAATCGGTTTCGAAGGAAGGAAGTGTATCCTCTATTGAAAGTGAAAACTGTAAACAAAAAGTATGTGCACCATGGGGATATATATTCATACATCATATGTCCGTAGCTACTTTTGAGAAGAAACTCGAAACTTGTAAAATAGAAGGCGATTTCAAACCTAATTGCTTCGTTCACCGTACAATAAGATATAAGAAAAGTCCCCAAGGAAAAGGCATTATAAAAGAGGAAAAGCCGACTATCAGTGGTCTCGTATTTCTACAGGGAGAAACAGAACAGTTGAGAGCTTTTCTTATACAAAACTATCCGCAGTATTTTTTAGTAAACGATTGTACTACTGGCAAGCCTGCATCTATCCCCGACAGCATCATGCGTCCTTTTATGCAAATTATGAAGAATGAGCCCGAACGAGTAACCTTTTTGCGTGACCCGTTCGTAAAGTTTGCTCATGACCATGTTAAGCTTCGTGTGTTAACAGGAATTATGGCAGGACAGGAAGGTTATGTGGTGCGTATATTGAAAAACCGCCAGCTTGTTATGGACTTCGGGGGGTATGCCGTTGCCATAAACAATGTGCATAATGAAGATTTTGAGATAGCAGAATAATTTATACATGTCGTTTATCTATCTCTGTCGTTGATTAGTTTATTTAGGGGATTCTATAAATAGAAAATACCACGCTGTTACAGTGATGTATTAATACAGTGGTATTTTATAGCCATTGTTATTTTTTTACCACCTTCACCATTAATAGTATTATAGTCGAGTCGAGATAATATAGTAAATGTAGGATACTGCATCTACATTTTACAAAATCTTTACTTGTTATCTTGGTAATGTATATGATGAAGAAAATAAATATTTGTGCGATAGATAGTGTGAACGAGATAAGTAAGTGCTCCTAATAATACAAGAATATACACTTACTCCTTTATGATATTAAATTCGAAGACTTACTAAATCAAATAATAAACATATGCGTGATTTTAAGGACATTAAAGTCGCTGTAGCTGGAACTGGCTACGTGGGACTGAGCATAGCTACATTGCTATCTCAACATCATCATGTAACAGCAGTAGATGTAATTCCAGAAAAGGTGGAAAAGCTTAACAATAAGATTTCACCAATCCAGGATGATTATATCGAAAAGTATTTGGCTGAAAAACCATTGAATCTTGTTGCCACACTTGACGGCAAATCTGCTTATGCAGATGCCGATTTTGTGGTTATAGCTGCACCAACCAATTATGATCCTGTAAAGAACTACTTTGACACTACTCACGTGGAAGAAGTAATTGACTTGGTGTTGGA
>CAKQDQ010000149.1 GCA_934229335.1 uncultured Prevotella sp. | reverse complement strand
TGAACACGTCTGGGTAGTTGGTCATCAGCGAGATGGTCATGAATCCACCGAAGCTCCAACCGTGTACGCCCAGTCTTTCAGTGTCAACATACGGCAATGAGCGCAGGTATTCCACTCCTCGCATCTGATCCTTCATCTCTTCCTGCCCCAATCTCCGGAATGTCACCTGTTCAAACGCCTTTCCTCTGTTCTCTGACCCTCTGCCATCGAGCACAAAGACGATGTAGCCGTTCTGCGCCATATACGTCTCCCAACTGCGTGAGCCCAAGTGCCATGACGCTTCCACAAGGTGTGCGTGTGGTCCTCCGTATACATACACTACGGTAGGATATTTCTTTTGGGGTGTAAAATCATGCGGTAACACCATGCGCCAATGCAACGTCGTGGTGTCGTCTGCCGCCAGTAAAGTACCAGTATGATACTGTGGCACAGCATACTCTGCCCATGGATCTTTACTCTCAAAGAGCTTCCGTTCCGTGTTTTTAACCTTACTACGCACAGATGCCTTTACATCTACCAAACCATAGACTCGTGGTGTCTCAGGAGCAGACCACTCATCTACTATAAACGCGCCACTCTCTGACAGCATTGCTCTGTGTACGCCCTCGCCATTGTCAAGACACTTTATTGAGCCTGTAGTGAGATTCACAGAATACGTGTTACACTTCAGATGGCCATCTTTATTCGCAAGTATGATAATGCTATTTGTTTCCTTACAGAATCCTAATATATCCATCACCACCCATGCGCCCTTTGTCAGTTGCCTCTCTCTCTGTTCTGCACGCACATCGTGTAGATAAAGATGCCAGAAGCCGTCTTTCTGACTCCATGCCACAAACTGCTTATCATTCCATGGCACGAATACTACAGGGTGTTGCGGTTCTACATACTTCTCGTCTTCTTCAACATCTATTGTACGTATCTTCTCACCTGTAGTGGCACTATATTCATCAAGCTGCGCTTTATTCTGGTCTCTGTTCAGCTCATAGAGATATATTCTCTTCCCATCTGGGCTCCACGATATATTGGTAAAGTATCGATTCTTAGGATTCCCCGCCTTTAGATATATGGTTTTATTCTCCTTTATGTCATGAATCCCTACCGTTACCTCATGGCTTTCCATTCCCGCCATAGGGTACTTGTCAGGCTCGCAGACAGCTATTCTGCCAAAAGTGTTCACCTGTGGATAGTCTGTCACCATGGATTGATCCATACGATAGAAGGCAAGTTTTTCGCCATCAGGCGAGAAATACGTTCCCTTTGTTATGCCAAACTCATTACGATGCACACTTCTTCCATAGACTATCTCTCGTGAGCCATCCGTTGTCAACTGTCGTTCTGAGCCGTCAGCGAGTCTCAGCCAGAGGTTATCATCTTGAGAAAAGGCATCTGTTCTGCTTTTGTCATTCCATTCTAACGAGCCATTCCGCTTCTGTCGCCATACTATTTGTTTTTTCTTAAAATCGTACAGCAAACGTTTCTGCGGAGCTATGATACAGGCTACACTTTCTTTTGCATAAGGAAACGTCACGTTAAGCAGGTTAATACCTAACATATCCTTACCATCCTGCCCCATATCAAGCAAGTCATCGAGAGAGAAAAGCAGCCTTTCCTCTCCCGATACCTTATTAAGTTCGTACACTCCATCGACCTCTTTACGCACCAGTCTGTCGCCCCACCAAGCATAATAACGCTTCTCTGGCGTCATCTCATGATAGTGCGTACCACCAGCGTTAAGGTCTTCCAGCGTGAAAGTCTTTTGTTGTCCCATAACCATCATTGCCGTTAGAAGTGCCAGTATCAATATGTTAATTCTCGCTGTCACGTTTGCTAAAGAAACTCTTTCTTACACTCTGTCTGTCAGCTCTTGTCTCCTTGCGTCCAAATGGCTTTCCACCTTTCTTGAAAGGACGTTCTTCACCATCACCAAATGTCTTGCGGTCGCGTGTAAACGACTTACGGTCACGGTCAAACGGCTTGCGGTCACGGTTCTTACGCTCGCCTCTCTGCTTCTCAAGTGACTTAAACTTAAATGAGAGTATATCAGCCTCTTCATTATCTATACGCTCTTCCTGCTTTTTCTCATAGTCAGCCTTATGCCAAGAGCGACGTTTCTCCGCCATCTGACGTTTCTCTTCCTCAGTCTTCAGTACGCCACCCTCAGCACGGAAATCCTTAAACTTACCATCGAAGATGCCATATTTTCTAAACTCACACTCAAGTGAACCGTTATACAACGGAATCTTTACGCTCGGCTTTAGTCCTATCTGCTGGAAACATTCTTCACGGTAAGAGAGTATCCAAGCGTCTCCTTCCTTAAAGGCCTTTTTCAGTCTTTCGCCTATCATTCTGTATGTCTCAAGAAGGTTAGGCGTAGATATACGCTCACCATACGGTGGATTTGTTACTATTATCGCTTTCTCCTTATGACCAGTAAAGTCCTTAAAGTCTTGTTGTTCTATTGTTACTACAGATGACAATCCAGCTGCCTTAACGTTGGTCTTTGCCATATTCACCGCCATAAAGTCGATGTCATAACCATAGATATGATGCTCAAACTCACGTTCATTGCTATCATCGTTATATATCTCATCAAACAAGTCAGGGTCGAAGTCAGGCCACTTTTCGAAAGCATATTCCTTACGGAACACGCCAGGAGCTATATTTCTTGCTATCAGCGCAGCTTCTATCGGCAGCGTTCCGCTTCCACACATAGGGTCAATAAAGTCTGTCTCACCCTTCCAACCAGTCATCATTATCATGCCTGCAGCAAGAACTTCGTTCAATGGTGCTTCTACCGCTTCCTGACGATAGCCACGGCGATGCAGAGACTCACCACTGGAGTCGAGCGATACCGTTGCCCTATCCTCAGCTATATGAATATTCAAGCGCACGTCAGGGTCTGCCACAGATATATTAGGACGCTTTCCTGTACGCTCACGGAACTGATCTACGATGGCATCCTTAACTTTATATGTAACGAAGCGTGAGTTACTAAACTCCTCACTGTACACTACAGAGTCGACAGTAAACGTTTTTCCCTCACCGATATACTTGCTCCAATCTATCTTCTTTATCTCATCGTACATCTCATCGGCTGACTTTGCACGAAAATGCGCTATAGGCTTCAATATACGTATCGCTGTTCTCAGGCAGAAGTTGGCACGATACATCAACGCCTTATCACCCTTGAACGCTACCATTCGTCTACCTTTCTCAACGTCGTTAGCACCCAATTCCACCAGCTCCTGAGCCAGTATATCCTCAAGACCCATAAAGGTCTTGGCTATCATCTCAAATTCCATAAATGCTCTTTGTCCCCTCCCTATGCAGGATGCGGAGTTTTTATATTCTGATTCTTTGTTATATATTACTCTTTTTTTCTCTCTTAAACAGAGGTTTAGATGCCGTAGCCATTTTCAAAGCCCTTGAACATCTTTACGTTTTTATAGATTTTCGTATCTGGCGCAATGTTATCAGTAACCCACCTATTGGCACCTATTATTGACCTGTCGCCTATGGTGATACGTCCAAGAATAGTAGCGTTACTGTAAACTATCACATCATTTCCCAGTATAGGGTGACGAGGTATACCCTTTATCGGGTTACCCTCTTCATCAAGCGGGAAGGACAACGCACCGAGCGTTACACCCTGATACAGTTTTACATTGTTGCCTATGATACAAGTAGCACCTATCACCACTCCTGTTCCATGGTCTATCGTAAAGTGATGACCTATCTCTGCCGCTGGATGTATATCTATTCCTGTCTCTGAATGTGCCAACTCGCTTATCATTCTCGGTATCAATGGTACACCAAGCAGATGCAACTCATGAGCCAAGCGATAGTTTGTCAGGGTTCGTATAACTGGATAACAACTTATTATTTCGCCAAAACTGGTAGCTGCAGGATCACCGTTATACGCTGCCTCTACGTCGGTAGCGAGCACTTGTCGCATCTTCGGCAAACGGCGCACTATCTCCTCTGTTATAGCAAGAGCCTTCTCGCGCACCTCATTCACCGACACCTCTTCGTCTTCTGCAAGACAGAAGCACATACCTGCCATTATTTGCTTCTTCAACAAACGGCAGAAACGCTCTAAAGCCACGCCAACGTGGTATTTAATTGTATCCTGTGTAACCTTTGTCTGACCAAAATATCCAGGAAAAAGTATTCCTCTCGCAAGGTCTACTATCTCTTCAAGGGCTGCATTTGAAGGCAGAGGAACATTCTCGTGCACCTGATGAAAGAGCCCCTCAAGACTCTCTGGTGAAGACAATGCATCTACCGCCTCGTTAATTGTGTCTGATATGCTATTCATACTTTTATCTACAAATTCGGGACAAAGTTAATAATTTCTGTTGAATTACCCAAATTTTTTACTTTAATTTATAATACCACGCACCAATACTACACACAGAAAGTACTTGTATCCTCTCCACTTTTTCACAACAGAAATAACACAAATCCATACTACAGCCACATTTATTCACATCATTCCTATTTCTTTTCACCCCAAACAATCCCCAGGTCCAAACCACCTCAAAGAGCCTTCTTTTCCTGTTAGCAAAAGTTAAATTTGGCAATTACTTCCCTCTCCTATTTTAACATTTACAAGATACGCAAACTATCTTCACCGCTTCGTTTTGCTACTTCATTGATTTCGCTTTACTATCACGCCCAAATCGCAACACGATTAAGCCCAAATCGCAACACGATTGCATAGCAATTACGACGCAAAAACTACAAGTTTCATAAGATATTAAAATTCAACCATATAGAGGAACACTTTTCTTTATCACGAAATCACTCTCTTTTACCAAAACAGCAGCAGCCAGCGAATACTATCTTTAACACTTTTAACATCTATAAACAGTAATATATAGCATTTTCTTGTTATTTAGAAATATTTTTTGTAACTTTGCAACCAATATATAAACTAATATAAGGCTAATGGACAACAGATATATGCTGCGCGGTGTCAGTGCGGCGAAAGAGGACGTACACAACGCCATCAAGAACATAGACAAGGGCATTTTCCCACAGGCTTTCTGCAAAATCATTCCTGACATTTTGGGTAATGACCCAGAATACTGTAACATCATGCACGCTGACGGAGCTGGCACCAAGTCAAGCTTGGCATATATGTACTGGAAAGAGACAGGCGATCTCAGCGTATGGAAGGGTATTGCACAGGACGCTTTGATTATGAACACTGATGACCTGCTTTGTGTTGGCGCAGTGGATAACATTCTCGTATCAAGCACTATTGGCAGAAACAAAATGCTTGTTCCTGGCGATGTTATCTCTGCTATCATCAATGGCACCGATGAGCTGTTAGCGGAAATGCGCAATATGGGCATCGGTATCTACGCTACTGGTGGTGAAACGGCTGACGTTGGCGACTTGACCAGAACGATTATTGTTGACTCTACGGTTACTTGTCGTATGAAACGCAGCGATGTTATCGATAACGCGAATATCCGCCCTGGCGATGTTATCGTAGGATTGGCAAGCTTCGGACAGGCGACTTACGAGAAAGAATACAATGGTGGTATGGGTAGCAACGGACTGACATCTGCTCGTCATGATGTGTTCGCTAAATACTACGCAGAGAAGTACCC
>CAKQDQ010000148.1 GCA_934229335.1 uncultured Prevotella sp. | reverse complement strand
GTGCAGGACTTGCGGTAATAACCCCTGCCTACATGACCTTCATGGCAACACATCACGCTAAACGAATAGCGCAGTTCGCTACTCGTGTGATGAATGTCAGCAACGATTTCGGCACAGAAGAAGAGATAGCTTTAGAGGGCATCCGTCGCTTCAAAGAATTCCTGCACGATGATTTAGGACTACCTGTAACGTTTGCTCAATTAGGCATTGCTAATCCTGACATACATGAACTGGTAAAAAGGCTACACCAAAATAAAGGTGACAAATTCGGAATGTTCTACCCTATTACTCCTGACGTAAGCGAGGAGATATACAAATTGGGAATGTAACACCTCACGGTTTTGGCGATTTTTGACGGTACTACACTAATACTACGGAAGATGACCACATGAGTGTCTGAAACATTCATGCCAATCCCCATATCTATGTTGGTCAAACGACGAAACCACCAAACATTTTTATTCTTAATGGAGAACAACGAACAACACAATCAGGAGGCTCTACAAACTGAGGCTCCAGCCAACAATTCCCCCAAGACGAAAGCGAATAAAAGAACTGCAAGAAAGACAACGGGAAAGACTAAAGGAGAAGAAGCGAAGAAAACCGCGACAAAGGCGAGAAGCATAAAGGCAAGAAAGGAACCTACGGCAACAGAAGTTGAAGTACCTGTTGAAAATGGTAATGAAAACAATAACAACAACGCCAGCGTTACCCAAGCCACAGAAACGGTCGTTACTGACAATAAACAGGAGACGACCACTATCAATGAACCTTCTACGCCACAGGAACCCATAAGGCAAACACTGTCTGTACCATCGCTGCCAAACATAAGAATCAACAACATAATAGACCTGTTGCAAGCTCCTATGCGCAGCATCGTTCTGACAGATCAGCAGATACAGCAACTTACTCTGGAAGAGATTGAGGTGAGACACCGCTTTCTTGAAGAGACATTGGCAAGGGTTTTGGACTATGATGTAGTGATAAGCGACACTAACATTTGGTTAGAGTTACTTATAGGTTACACATCAAGTCACTCTGATCCACGCTATAACGCTCGTCTACAGTTTGAAAGACAATTAGAGTTTATCTCGAAACTGACTTACTATCGCAGCGGACGCTTCATAATTCTTGGCGAGACATACGAAGAAATAGACAGATTCGCCTCTATGCTTGACCCTGCTAACCACCGTGACGCGGACTTTACAGATAATATAGTGTGCCTTAATACCGCGGCACGACTTGCCAAACGCCTTATTCTGGCGCAACAACGCGAAAACAGACTGAGGATAGACGGCATAGGAGCAGAATCGCATCACGCTGCCTTTGCCGACCCTGCCATTATAAGAAAAGTAGCAGAACTTTTCGCCAACGGTAAGAAGGTGCTGCTGTTAACCAACGACGCATCTGTGGCAATAAGGGCTATAGGCATCTGCGATGACCTGCAAAGATACAACAATATTCCTGATGAGGAATGGGACAAAAGTTATGCGCCATTGCGACCTATGGTCTTCACTTTCGACGATCTAAAGCAATTAGACTTCTATACCAAGCAATACCACTACATACAGATGGCAGCCGGTGTGCCATGGATGAGCGATATAGAAAGAAAGATAACGCGAAACAGACCAGAACCACTTGAATTAAACTTGGAGGCGTTTAAACCTGGCGATAAACACAGAGCTGATAATCTCTTTAACGAACAAGAGAAAACACAAGGGCAACAGAAGCTGCTGCAACAAAAGAAGCAGTTAGAACTACAAAAGAAACAGGAACAAGCGCAAAAATTACAACAAGCACAGCCACAGAAGAAAGCGCAACCCAAGCCACAACCGCAAGTTGCACTTAAGCCTGTACAACCAGATTCTGTTGCACAGCAACAAACGACAAATAACAACAGTACGACAAACGACGTAAAACAAAACGTGGCTGAGGTTAAGGCTAAACCAAGACCGAAACGTAAACCACAACGTAAGAAAACGGCAACGGACCAGAATGTAGACAAGACACAGACATCTGCAAATATCTCCGAAAGCAACATACCGTCTGGCAAATAATAATAATATACCACAACTTTCATATAAAGGAAGGTATAAAACTTAAAAAGACTGCGAACGTAAAACAAAAGCCGTTTGCAGTCTTTTTTTGTCCCCTTTACAATCACTATCCTTTCGCATTACGATTTACGGCAAATCACGAGACGATTACATACATATCGTAATGCGATATGATAGTTATCATAATAGAGCAAGAAAAAAAATGCGTTTCAAACCATATTTACACCTAATCCTACCTCTTCGTTTTGCAAGATAAATAAAGCAAAACCTACTTCAGGTTTGGCATGGCGAAAAAAATGCACGTATATAAACATTTTTCGTTAAGCAAAATGAACAGAGCCAAACTTGTTTTAGTTCTGCCATGGTGAGAAAATTCGCATTAATAAGAAGGCTTACAAACAGTCTTTTTAATACAATTATACTGTTTTAAGCATCAAAACACACGTAAATAACACTTTTTCTTAAAAAAAGCAGAAAAACATTTGGTAGATTAATCAAAAAGCAGTACCTTTGCATCGCAATTAGGAAATAACGCTTACAACAAGCAAACAAAATGGTGCGTTAGTTCAGTTGGTTAGAATGCCAGCCTGTCACGCTGGAGGTCACGGGTCCGAGTCCCGTACGCACCGCCAACATTTCCGAAAGCATGGTGCGTTAGTTCAGTTGGTTAGAATGCCAGCCTGTCACGCTGGAGGTCACGGGTCCGAGTCCCGTACGCACCGCCAACATTAACTAAGAAAAGAGGAGTTATTAAACTTCTCTTTTTTTGTTTTTCTACCCCACATAATTTTATATTCAAAATCATTGCTACGTAAGAGGAGCCTCTGAATTCCTAACAAGGGTACAATAAAAGGAAACGTTACCGAATTGGCATGCAACCCACTATACAAAATCGGAATCAACCACAAAAAGCCAACCATAGCTTTTACCATCTAATACAAATATCACCTAATTAACAACCCAACACGCCACTACCTCTAAACCAACAAGAAGAGCAGAACATCACACACACATATTTTTATTACGCAAAATTTGTTCAATTAAGAAAAAATCACTACCTTTGTGCCGTCTTTGTATCTTTACGGGTACATTGTATAAAATAATAAACAAAAACTAAAATCATAAAATTCAAGAAATGGCAGTATTAGGAAAAATCAGAAGCAAGGGAGCTCTACTGGTAGGCATTATCGGCTTAGGTCTCTTTGCTTTCATCGCCGAAGAAGCCGTTCGTTCTTGGGAATCAACTAAGAACAACGAACGCCAACAAGTAGCCAAGGTGCTTGGTGAAAAAATTAGCTATCAGGACTTTCAGGAACTTGTAGACGAGTACACTGATGTCATCAAAATGACGCAAAACAAGGATAACCTTACTGAAGAAGAGCTAAACCAAGTTCGCGATGTAGTATGGAACACTTATATCCAGACAGCTCTGATAGCAAAAGAAGCTAAAGAACTGGGACTTACTGTTACTGACGATGAGATGCGAAGCATTTTGAACCAAGGCACTAACCCAATGCTTTTGCAGACACCTTTCGTAAACCAACAGACAGGACGATTTGACGCTAACGCACTGAAGCAATTTGTAAACGAATACAATAAGGCTAAGACGTCTAACCCACAACAGGCAGAACAGTATCGTACTATATACAACTTCTGGCAGTTTGTAGAGAAGACGCTGCGTCAACAGACGCTTTCACAAAAGTATCAGACTCTTCTTGCTTCTTGCTTCTTGTCCAACCCTATTGAAGCCAAACAAGCATTTGAAGAAGAAAATACTGAAGCTAACATACAGTTGGCGGCTTTCACTTATAACTCTGTAGCTGATAAAGATGTAAAGATTAGTGATGCCGACCTCAAAGCTAAGTATGACGAGCTTAAGCCACGATTCAAACAGTACGAGGAAACACGTGACATTAAGTACGTTGCATATCAAGTAAAAGCATCTGCAACAGACCGTGCTGAACTCAACAAGCAGATGAAAACTTATGCAACAAACCTCGCTGCTGCTGCAGACCCTGCTGAAATTATACGTAAGGCTAACAGTCAGGTAGCATACCTTGGAGTACCTGTACTGAAATCTGCTTATCCTACTGACATAGCACAGCAGATTGACTCTATGGCTGTCGGTGCAACAACAGCTGTAAAGGAAAATGCGGCAGATAACACTCTTAACATCGTTAAACTCATTTCTAAGCAGGAGCTGCCTGACTCAGTAGAATTCCAGACAATACAGGTTGCTGGCGAGACCACAGCAGAAGCCAACGGTCGTGCAGATTCTATCATTAACGCCCTCTCTGCTGACGCTACACAGTGGGATGCATTAGCTAAAAAGTACGGTCAGACAGGCGAGAAGCGTTGGATGACATCACAGCAGTATCAGTTTGCTACTACTATAGGTGCCGACGACAAGACTTTCCTTAACGCTCTTAATACTATGAATGTTGGCGAGACACGCAATATCTCTACAGCTTCTGGTAACATTATCGTTAAGGTTACAGACCGCAAGAATTTCCAAACTAAATATGTAGCCGCTGTTATCAAGACGAACATCGCATTCTCTGATAACACACAGAGCAAGGCATACAATAAGTTCTCTCAGTATGTTTCAGAAAACCAGAGCCTTGAAGGACTGGAGAAGAACGCTAAGAAATACGGTTACAACGTTCAAGAACTACAAGACGTTAGAAGTGCTCAGCACCTCATCGCCAACATCCCAGGCACTCACGAAGCACTAAAGTGGGCATATGAGGCAAAGGAGAATCAGGTATCTCCTCTCTATGAATGTGGTAACAACGACGCGTTCTTGGTTCTTGTCGTAACGAAGATTCACGAGAAAGGTTACCGCACTCTTGACGATGCCATGGTAAAAGAAATGGTAAAAGCTGAGGTAATGAAAGACAAAAAGGCTGAAATCCTTATGGCAAAGGCTAACGGTGTAAAGAATATCAACGCAGCTAAGGCTAAGGGCGCACAGATAACACAGATACCTCAAATTACATTCGCTGCACCAGCTTTCGTCGGTATCGCAGGAACAACAGAACCAGCACTTAGCGGTGCCGTTGCTGCAACAAAGGCAGGTCAGTTCTCTGCACACGCAGTAAAAGGTAATGGAGGTGTTTATCTCTTCCAAGTTACTGCAAAGAAAAATCGCGGTCAGAAATATGACGCTAAATCATACGAGCAACGTATGGCACAGCGTGCTATGCAGGCTGCTGGTAACTTTATGCAAGAGCTTTACATAAACGCAGATATCACTGACAACAGATATATGTTCTTCTAATAATATTTAGAACATAGACCAATAGAAAAACGAAGGGAGACACACAAGAATATGTGTGTCTCTCTTTTTTAGTCATAAACTAACGTCGGAACTTACATAGCATAATTACTCATATATGAATGATATCATCAAGCAATATCTATGCAAACATAGATTTGAAAAGTTCATTCCAAAGACAGTACTCTTTGACATGGACGGCGTATTATACAACTCTATGCCCAATCATGCGAAAGCATGGAAGCAATGTATGGCAAAACATCATATCACTATGTCTGAGGAAGAAGCATACCAGAATGAAGTTATGCGAGGTGTGGAAACTATAAAAATA
>CAKQDQ010000147.1 GCA_934229335.1 uncultured Prevotella sp. | reverse complement strand
TATAGAGTTTCTGTACTCGTCAAGAGTCGTAGCACCGATACATTGCACGGCACCTCTCGCCAAGGCAGGCTTCAACATATTAGCGGCATCCATAGAACCAGCAGCACTGCCTGCACCAATGATAGTGTGTATTTCATCAATAAAGATTATTACATCCTTATTCTGCTCCAGTTCCTTGATAAGATTCTTTATTCTTTCCTCAAACTGTCCCCTGTACTTAGTTCCAGCCACCATACTTGCCATATCCAGTGCAACCAGTCGCTTATTAAACAGCACAGGCGATGTCTTGTGCGCTGCAATCATCTGCGCCAGTCCTTCTACCACAGCACTTTTTCCGACGCCCGGTTCTCCAATAAGTATAGGATTATTTTTTTTGCGACGGCACAATATCTCCTGTAACCTTATTATTTCCTTCTCTCTCCCCACTACAGGGTCCAATTTTCCATCTGCCGCAGCAGCAGTGAGGTCAATAGCAAACGCGTCAATTACTGGCGTTTGTTTACTTCCCTGCGTATTACTCTTTGTGGCAGTATCATTATCCGATTTCTTTGGCTGCTCGTTTACAGTATCGTCAAATTCATCATCCGATAGATTCATAGCTGATTGTGGTGTTATGTTAGTTGGTTCTTTTGTCGGATTATCTATAACATCATCATTGTCTGCGTCTCCATTCTCTACATTAGCAATGCATCGCGACACATTGTCATAGTTCATATTGTAATGTTCAAGCAAGTCCCTTGCCTGATTGTTATCTACATCATGAAGCATAGCCAGCAACAGATGCTCAACCTGCACCTCGTTTTTCTTTGCCATCCTTGCCTCAAGGTATGCCAGTCTCATGAGTTGTTTTGTCTTGTCGTCAAGTCCGGGGTATGTGCCCTTACTTTCGGCAGTATTGTTTTTTTCTTCACCTATTTCATCTTGCGTCTCACTATCATTAGCATCCACATCCTGCAGCAACTGCCTTTCACAGTCAATAGTAATGTCAGGCTTGCTTACATTCAGTTTCTGCATAATTCTGTCAGTAATAGTGTTACGTCTTTTCAGCATAGCCATAAGCAGATGCTCTGGCCTTACTGTCCTACTACGATGACGCCTCGCCTCTCTGCGGCTGTCATCGAGCAGTGAATTTATGCTATCAGAATAATTATCTTGCACGTTCGTGTCCTCCTTAAATATTGTCTTTATACCATTATTATCTTATGCTTCAACCGAGATACAAACAGCGTGCCAAAGCATAAGAGTACTTATTTACTTGTGTTATTTTTATTTTTCTATTATAAAGTTCACCACTTCTTGCAATACAGAAACTTTAAAAGGACCTGCCGCTGTTTCCATAGAATGTCCATCTACACTAACGGGTGTACCTTTTGGCAATTCCAGCTCTATCATTCTTGAACGATACGGCATTATTCGTTTATGATTCATTATCTTACCACGTGCGAACAGGTATAATCCTCCCACTATTTCTGAGACAGCGGAGTGTCTTACTACCGTAGCATCCAACATACCATTGTATGGCACTGCATTGGGAGTCTGCCCATACCCACAAGCACTGCCAATGCAAATAGTACTGACACGGTGCCTCTCCTTCACATAGTTTATGGTGTAAGTAATCTTAAAGTACTTTTTCATAAACAGCAATAGCAGCGCAGAAATCACGAACGACAATTTACGCGACCATAATTTACGTCTTGTATCTTGCCTCAACTTCTGTATAGACGCTAAGAGTCCGATATTGACACAATTTAAGAAATACCTGTTCTTACGTTCCCGTTTCTTATCATAATAGTGTATGCAACCTACATCTATTTTTCTTATCCGGTGTTGCTTTATAGATGAAACAGCATAGTCTATATCATGAAAGCTCAGTCCCCAGAAAGAAGCAAAGTCATTCATCGTTCCGTTTGGGATGACGCCTAACACGACCTTGTCTCTTATTTGTCGCTCCACCTTCATCAAGCAATTAGCTGCATCATTCAAGGCTGAATCACCTCCTGCAATAACAATAGTCTCGTAGCCATTATTCAGCAACATAGTAAAGAGTCGTTCTACACTATCAGAGCTCTCACTCTGTATCATGTCATAGGCAATATCATGAGCGTCAAGAGCAGCTGCTATCTTCTTCCATCTCTTAGCTGGAGATGAAAATGGTCTGTGATTCGGACAATATATTATTCCTATATTCTTCATCATTCTGTCATTGCTACAATATCACTCAGTACTCTGTCTGTTTCTTTTTTGTCAGTGGGAGCCTTTATCCAATTTATTACGAAGCCTCGCCTCTCCATTCCCCTAAACCATGTCATCTGTCTTTTGGCGAATTGGTGTATAGCTATTTCCAAGCGAGTAAACATCTCCTTGTAAGTTATTTCCCCTATACAATATTGTGTAAGGAACTTATATTCTAATCCATAGTATATAAGGTTCTCTGGCGGTATACCTTCGGCAAGCAATCCACGTACTTCGTCTACCATTCCCTCCTCTAATCTCTTCTTGAGCCTGTTGGTTATCCTCTCTCTTCTCACCTCTCTATCAACGTTGACACCTATTATAATAGATGGCAAGGGGTTCATCTTTCTGCATTCCGTAGGGTTCTCCAGATTATATTTTTCTATTTCTATCGCCCTTATCGCCCTGTTACAGGTATCTACATCGGTCTTATTGTGCATATTACTGCCAGTACGTTTCTTTAATGCGATGAGCATTTCTGTCAGCTCATTCAAGTTTTTTCCTTCCAACTCTTTGCGCAGTTCAGTGTTTTGCGGCACCGGCGACAGTTCGTATCCCTTCAGCACCGACTCTATGTACAAGCCCGTTCCTCCACACATTATCGGCCAAGCCCCCCGTTGGCAAATATCATCGTAAGCAACCTTAAAGTCCGCCTGATACTGAAAGAGATTATATTTCGTCCCTGGCTCACAAATATCAATAAGGTGATATGGCACGCGTTTTCCGTTTATCTCATAGTCAGACAAATCTTTACCTGTTCCGATATCCATTCTTCTATACACCTGCCTTGAATCGGCGGATATTATTTCTCCCCCTATTCTGTCAGCCAAAGCCGTTGCAATGGCAGTTTTACCAGAGGCTGTCGGTCCTAATATGGTGATAAGCTTTTTCATGATATATATATATTACAGGTCAAAAACCTTCCAGATAAACATTTAGACTCCTTAGAATACAAAAAGGTCGCACTGGTGATGTGATGAAAACTCCGAGAATTGATGATTAGAGTGCTCCCCGCTTTTGTAATCCACCGGCTTTTCAGCTTAAGAAAATGAGATATCCGTTGATGACCAACTGGAATCATTTGTTCAACGATCATGCCACTTTCTCTTTATCATGGCCCGCCATAGGCAAAGGAAGCGTCCCCCGGTTTTTCTATTTAATTGATGAGTATCCCAATCGAACCAGTACGACCCGAATGCAAAGTTACTATTTTTTCTTAAAGTAGAACAAGAAAATAGCGAGAAAATTACATTTTTTAGCATTTTCAACTTTTATTTGGAAATTTAATAGTACCTTTGCAGATATTTCAGGTAACAAAGCACTCAATTTTAAATTCAAACTATAGTAATTCATGGCTTTTATTAAGACAGACGACATCAAAGGTGATATCTTTGGCGGTATCACAGCAGGTATTGTTGCCCTACCGTTAGCCTTAGCATTTGGTATTCAGGCATTCGGTGGCATTAACGACCCAAGTGCCCCAGCTATGGGTGCCCTTGCCGGCCTTGTAGGTGCTACCCTTCTTGGCTTCTTTGCTTCTCTATTCGGTGGCACCCACTCACAGATTAGTGGTCCTACTGGTCCTATGACTGTTATCACAGCATCTTTGGTTAGTGGTGCGTGGAACATTTCGCACGATTTCAGCACCGTACTTCTCTCCATGTCTATGGCTGGTATCTTCTGCGGACTTTTCCAAATTTTCTTCGGAATAATACGTATTGGCAAATACGTTCGTTATATTCCGCAGCCTGTACTATCAGGATTCATGAGCGGTATTGGCGTTATCATCATTCTTCAGCAAATCTATCCGCTGATAGGCTTAAAGTCTCCTGTGATGGTTGTTGACATGATAGCCGATTTTCCGCAGATGGTAGCTAACGGCATTAGCATCGAGGCTCTTCTTTACGGTATCGGTACTATCATTGTAATCTACGCGTTCCCTTACGTAACCAAGAAAGTTCCCTCAACCCTTGTGGCTCTGATTGTACTCACACTTATTTCTATCTTCTGCGCTTTTGACGAGAAGTTGACCATTGGACACATCCCTGCCGGTCTGCCAATGCCTTTCTTCGCCAAAGAAGGTATAGACATCGCAGGACTCGACTGGTGGCACATCATTGAGTCTTCTATCATACCTGGTCTTACTCTTGCAGGTCTCGGCTCTATTGACACACTTCTAACCTCTGTGGTAGCTGACAACATCACTAAGACCAAGCACGACAGTAACCGCGAGCTTATAGGTCAAGGTATAGGTAATGCTTGCTCTGGTATGTTCTGTGGCATAGCAGGTGCTGGTGCAACCATGCGTACCGTTGTAAACATTAAGTCTGGCGGCAGAAGTCAAATCAGTGGTATGATTCACGCATTGTTCCTACTTGCCATTCTTCTTGGTCTCGGTAGCCTTGTGAAATATGTTCCACTGTCTGTCCTTGCAGGTAT
The DNA here is from genome assembly GCA_934229335.1 of uncultured Prevotella sp. GTDB lineage: Bacteria > Bacteroidota > Bacteroidia > Bacteroidales > Bacteroidaceae > Prevotella. The sequence goes on along the minus strand of CAKQDQ010000147.1, from coordinate 1,027 downwards.
TCTCATCACCGTAGGTTGGGGAATTATTGATTTCCGCGGTTTCAAAGACCTTGTACGTATACCTAAGGCTGATGCCTTTGTGCTTATCGTGGTGTTCCTTATGACCGTCTTTGTCGATTTGCTTACCGCCGTTGGCATAGGCATGGTAATAGCCTGCGTACTGTTTATGAAGCGTTCAAGCGACCTTGTAGAGAAGGAATATGAGGGCGGACTGCTCGCTGATGGGTTCGACAAGAATACTCCTTGGGAAGACGAGCTCGATATTACCGACGAGATGAAGAAGCAGATTTACATACAGCGTCTTGACGGTCCTATATTCTTCGGTTCTGTTACTGGTTTCCAGAACTCTATGCATAGTGTGCCAGAAGACCCTAACATCAAGACAGTCATAATACGTATGCGCCGCGTAACTTTCATGGACCAATCAGGAGCATACGCTATGGAGACATGTATCAAGGATCTGCAGGCTATGGGCAAAGAGGTGCTCATGACCATTATTCAGCCTCAGCCAAACATCATAATGCACAAGATGCATATCATCCCTACCCTCGTAGCTGAGGAGCAGACGTTTGAGACATTTGAAAAATGTATAGAATACATTAAGGAAAAGAACAAATGATTCATTCCCTTACATCACGCTTGAAGCAATATGACCCTCATGAAGCAAGAAGCATAATACGTCTCTTGCTTCAAGAGGTATTCGGCATGACACTTACCGACATTTGCGCAGGCTCACTTAACAGCCTTTCTGATGGGGACAAAGCCCTATTGGAAAGGCTTGTTTTGCGTTTGGAGCACGGTGAACCTGTACAGTACGTCATTGGTCACACTTATTTTTGCGACATGAAGTTTCATGTCCGCAAAGGTTGTCTTATACCAAGACCCGAAACAGAGGAGCTATGTCATTGGATTACTGACACGTGTAATGACAAATGTGACATTCTTGACATTGGTACTGGCAGCGGTTGCATAGCTGTCACACTAAGCAAACTAATGGATGGCTCACACGTCATCCATTAGTTTGCTT
>CAKQDQ010000146.1 GCA_934229335.1 uncultured Prevotella sp. | reverse complement strand
GTACAGTGTGAGGGCCATTCAGCAATGTTACCTTACGCTCGTGGTAAGGAGCCTCAGACTCTGCGATGAGGACGTTAAGACCAGCCTTCTCTGCAGGGAACTCCGCACGAAGTTCATCGCAAGTCATATTCTCTGCCTTTTCGATTACCCAGAGATGGAAGATTTCTGCCTGTACAACGAGGTTGTCAGCGTAACCAACCTTTTCCTGAATGTCAGCGATTTCCTTACGTGGGAATCCTGGTACGATACGGTCAACGAGTGTTGCACATACGTAGTTATACTTCTCAAACCACTCTTTGAAGCCTGCATAGTCAGCGCCGAAATCATCCTTCCACAGTTCGATGTACTGCTGTATGCACTCCTTCAGATGGTGACCATTGAGGAAAATAAGCTCACAAGGCATGATGATAAGACCCTTCTTAGGATCGCCATCAAATGCTTTATAACGATAATACAGCAGCTGTGTCAACTTACCTGGGTATGATGAAGCAGGAGCATCAGAGAGTTTACAAGTATCATCGAATGCGATACCAGCCTCAGTAGTATTAGAGATAACGAAACGAATCTCTGGTTGCTCAGCGAGAGCCTTGTATGCCCAGTTCTGAGAGTATGGGTTGATAGCACGGCTGATGGTATCAATACGTGTCAATGAGTTAACAGGCTCACCGTTCAGACGTCCCTGAAGATTTACGTGATAGAGGCAGTCCTGACCATTGAGCCAATCAACCATACCGCGTTCGATAGGCTGTACGACAACAACAGAACCGTTGAAGTTTGTCTTCTGATTCATGTTCCATACAATCCAATCAACGAAAGCGCGGAGGAAGTTTCCTTCACCAAACTGGATAATCTTTTCTGGCATTACGCTCTTTGGCGCAGTGCGAGCATTAAGTGCTGGTAATTTTGCCATTTTTATGTACGTTTTATAATTAGTTAGTTCTTTACGTGTTTAGAATTTACTGTTAAGTAGGCTTTGTTTTTCTTTTACAAAATTTCTTTGTAAGTATTGTAAAGTTAACAAATAACTATTGCAAAGTTAACAAAAAACCATGTAATTCAATAAGCGAGCGTCCCTTTTCTTCACTTATTTAGGATTTTTTAATTTTTCTACCAAGGGCACATTACAATGCGCCTTTGGTTGAAGGGAGTTGATAATGGTATATATCGCGCTTTACCGCCATACGTATGCTGCGAGCGAATGCTTTGAATATACCTTCTATCTTATGGTGTTCGTTTGTACCTTCCGCCTTTATATTAAGGTTCATCTTGGCGGCATCGCTAACACTTTTGAAGAAATGCTGGAACATTTCGGTCGGCATCTCTCCTATTTTCTCACGATGAAACTCTGCATCCCATATCAACCACGGTCTTCCTCCGAAGTCAAGACACACCTGAGCAAGGCAATCATCCATTGGCAAAGAATAGCCATAGCGTTCTATTCCTCGTTTGTCGCCAAGGGCTTTGAGTATACATTCGCCTATCACTATACCGGTATCTTCTATAGTGTGATGTTCGTCTACGTTCAAATCACCGTTACAGCGCACATAGAGATCCATCATGCCATGGCGACCTATCTGTTCAAGCATGTGGTCAAAGAATCCCAGTCCCGTCTCAATGTCGCATTTGCCTGTGCCATCAAGGTTCAGTTTTACGGTAATGTCCGTCTCCTTTGTTGTGCGAACAATCTCCGCTGTACGTTCTCCGGCAAAGAGAAGTTCTGCTATTTTCTCCCATGTCATGCCGTCCTTACCGAGGATAAGCGACTTGCATCCAAGGTTTTCTGCCAACTGTGCGTCTGTCTCACGGTCGCCAATGACGTATGATCCCGCAAGGTCATACTCTGGATTGTTGATATATTGCGTCAACATTCCCGTTCCTGGTTTACGGCATGGGTGATTATCCTCTGGGAAATGACGGTCTATAAGGATATTGTCAAACTCTATTCCTTCTCCCTTTAGGGTCTGAAGTATGAAGTTATGTACAGGCCAGAATGTATCTTCTGGGAATGACTTCGTGCCCAGTCCATCTTGATTTGACACCATAACGAACTCAAAGTCGAGGTTCTTACGTATAAATGAAAGGTTGCGGAACACTCCTTCCACAAATACTAATTTCTCAAACGAGTCTATCTGTTCGTCTTCTGGCTCCTTTATGAGTGTGCCGTCACGGTCTATAAATAATACTTTTTTCATTTAAGTAAGTATTCAAAATTATTATTATAAATAAGTAAGTTAATATTCTTGTATTATTGAGAATATTTAATACAGTCTCTTTTGGTCATCTGCTTCCCCTGTTTTCGGTCACAATGCTTGCATTGCTCCCTCTAACAGTGAAACCAGCTGCCTCAAAATAGCCTATATTAAATATTAAAATAATTTTGAACACTTACTTATTCTCTTTTGTATAAATATCTCCGAAAAGATACATCATAGTGGAATAGAACGCCACTCCCATCATATAGCTGAGAGTTAATGCCAGCGTTCCTGACAGCACTACCAAGACATATCCTCCTGTTGGTATAAGTTGCTCTACTCCGTAATTCACGTTCTCTTCTACACTACTCAGATATGCGTCTGTAGCCACAATCCCTGGCAACAAGAATATGGCGCACGCTATAAGCCAAAGAAATGCGCTCCAAAGCATCAATGTAAAGGTTTTCCACTTATATCTGAACGCCTTTCGATATGCTTTCTTAAAAGACAGCTGCTCCATCATTACCTTATCGTCCGCAACGAGTCCTACGGGCTTCATCATACGGCAGTAGAAGGTATAGGCTAATGGTGTACAGAACACCGCCAATACTAAAAGCACGACAAATATTCCCACAGCGAATAATGCCTGATACATTATTGTCATTCCTGCCATAGCATCCATAATAGGCTGTATAACAGGGAATCCTGGCATATTAATAAGGTATGGCCATATCACATAAGGCAACGCGCGTAGTGCAAGTTGCATTGTGCGCTTGAACGTTTCAGCACTTCCGCTTTTCTTATTACGTTCCTTTAATTCCTTGTCCTGCGCCATCTCCATAGCTGTCAGACGCCTAAACATAAGGAACATACGTGCTAAGGCGACCGTAGCAGCCACCCACGCCACAGTATACACCAACATAGACGCTATCATTTCTGTTACAGAAACACTACCCCACACTATAACCTTCACATTTATCTGCGTGTTATAAGCGAAGGAGAGTGTTGCTAACAGCGCCGCAATGGTATAATAAGGCAGCATTATTCTTGACACAAGCGGCAGCTGTTTCACCAAGAACGAATACCCCTCACTTACGCATGAGGCAAAAGAATGTCTTGAAAATAATGATATTTTGTCCATAATACCACCCTTAAAAGTATTTGCCAGGCTACACCATAACGATGTATGCCCGACAAATAACACCTTATATTATTTCTGCTTCTGCAGTTCCGCTATTGTCTGCTCCAACGCAGCAATCTTCTCCAAAGAGTCTTTTTCTTTCTTACGCTCAAGCGCAACGACTGCCTCTGGTGCATTAGCCACAAAGCGTTCGTTAGAGAGTTTCTTCTGCACTCCTGCAACAAAGCCCTTTAAGTGCTTCAGTTCTGCCTCTGCCTTTGCTATCTCTGCCTCAACATCGATAAGGTCGCCGAGCGGTATAGCAAACTCACGTGTGCCTATCATGAAGGTACTTGAGCCTTCACTCTTCTGTGCTACGTAAGCTATCTCTGACAGACCTGCCATCTTTTCAACAAGGGCCCCGAGTGAAGGACATTTCGTTACTACATCATCACCATCGCCTGCAACTACAACCTCCAGTTTCAGTGGCTCACGAGGAGCTATATTCTTACTCTGTCTTACGCCACGAACGCCTGAGATTACCTGTTTCATCTCTTCTATCTTAGCAAGCACCTTCTTCTCATCCTCTGTAGGAGCATCAAGGCTGAATACAGACACCATGAGTGACTCACCTTCCTTACGCTCTGCGATGTGCTGCCACAGTTCTTCCGTAATAAACGGCATGAATGGATGTATGATATGCAACAGTTTGTCGAAGATGTCGAGTGTTGCCTCTAATGTAGCCTTGTCGATAGGAGCCTGATATGCTGGCTTTATCATTTCAAGGTACCAACCAGAGAACTCATCGGTAAAGAGTTTGAACGCAGCCATCAATGCCTCATTAAGACGATACTTTGAGTAATCGTCGTTTATCTCTGCATAACAAGCCTTTATCTTAGCGTTCATCCACTCTATGCTCTTCTTGTTTGCCTCAGGCTGCTCTATATCGGCTACCTGCCATCCCTGTACGAGGCGGAAAGCATTCCATATCTTGTTACAGAACGCCATGCCCTGCTGACATAGCGACTCGTCAAAGAGGATATCATTACCTGCTGGTGCTGCAAGGAGCATACCCATACGCACGCCATCGGCGCCATACTTATCAATAAGTCCGATTGGGTCTGGTGAGTTACCAAGCTGCTTTGACATCTTGCGTCCGAGGTTATCACGCACAATACCTGTAAAGTATACATTGCGGAATGGTACATTCTTCATATACTCCTCGCCTGCCATAATCATACGTGCCACCCAGAAGAAGATGATATCTGGACCTGTTACGAGGTCACAGGTTGGGTAATAGTAGTTTATCTCCTCATTACCTGGGTTGTTTATTCCATCGAACAACGATACAGGCCACAGCCATGAAGAGAACCATGTGTCAAGGGCGTCTTCGTCATGACGAAGGTCGTCAATGGTCAACTCTGGCATATTATACTTAGCACGCGCCTTCTCCAAAGCCTCTTCCTTTGACAACGCAACGACAAAACGCTCTTCCTCGCCTTCTGCTGTTGGCAGATAGTAGGCAGGTATGCGATGTCCCCACCACAACTGACGTGAGATACACCAATCCTGTATATTCTCCAGCCAGTTCTTATATGTAGTAACATACTTTGAAGGATAGAACTTTATCTCGCCATTGAGTACTGGTGGCAATGCTATGTCAGCGAAATGCTGCATTGACAGGAACCACTGCATGCAGAGGCGTGGCTCTACTGCGGTATCGGGGTTACGCTCTGAGTAACCTACCTTATTGTCATAGTCTTCTATCTTCTCCAACAACTGTGCTGCGTCGAGGTCTTTCGCTATCTGCTTACGCACGTCCATACGGTCCATACCTACGTACATTCCTGCTGCTTCAGAGATAGTACCGTTAGCATTAAAGATGTCGATAGTCTCCAGATTGTGTATCTTGCCGAGGTTATAGTCGTTTACGTCATGTGCTGGCGTTACCTTCAAACAGCCTGTACCAAACTCGATGTCAACGTAACGGTCTTCTATTACAGGTATCTCTCTGCCTACCAATGGCACGATTACCTTGTGTCCCTTCAGCCACTGGTTCTTTGGGTCCTTAGGGTTGATACACATTGCGGTATCGCCCATTATTGTCTCTGGACGTGTTGTAGCGACTACCGCATAATATCCCTTCTCGTCCTTATGCAGCACCTCGCCTTCTTCGCCTGTTGGCTTTACGGCATCCTGGTCTACTACATAATACTTCAGATAATAGAGTTTTGACTTTTCCTCGCGATATACTACCTCCTCTGTTGAGAGTGCGGTCTGCGCCTTTGGATCCCAGTTTATCATGCGGAGTCCACGGTATATCAAGCCCTTATCATAGAGGTCTACGAACACCTTGAGTACTGACTCTGAGCGTTTTTCGTCCATGGTGAACGCTGTGCGATCCCAATCGCATGACGCACCGAGACGACGCAGTTGCTT
>CAKQDQ010000145.1 GCA_934229335.1 uncultured Prevotella sp. | reverse complement strand
ATTATGAGGTGCTTGGCGTAGACAAAAGTGCCAGTACTGCAGATATAAAAAAGGCATATCGTAAGATTGCCATTAAGTATCACCCAGATCGTCAACAGGGCAAGAGTGATGCTGAAAAGAAAGAAGCAGAGGAAAAGTTTAAGGAAGCAGCGGAAGCATATGCGGTCTTATCTGATGACAAGAAAAGACAGCAGTATGACCAGTTTGGCTTTAACACACCAGGAGGCGGTTTCGGTGATGGCGGCTTCAGTGGCGGCTTCGGTGGAGGTGGCTTCTCTATGGACGATATCTTCTCTATGTTTGGAGACATATTCGGTGATGGTGGAAGACGCGGCGGTTACAGTTCAGCCAGACAAGTACATCGTGGCTCCGATTTGAAGTTGAAAGTGCGCCTAAATCTTCAAGAAGTAGCAACAGGTGTTACAAAGAAGTTCAAGGTTCGTAAAGACGTGACGTGCTCATGCTGTCATGGTTCTGGAGCGGCAGCAGGTTCAGCTACAGAGACCTGTCCAACGTGTCATGGATCAGGTTATGTTGTAAGACAGCAGAGAAGCATCTTCGGCATGATGCAAAGCCAAAGTGTTTGTCCAACTTGCGGAGGCGAGGGTAAGGTAATAAAGAACAAGTGTACTAAATGTCATGGCGAAGGCGTAGAGCGCGGTGAAGAAGTCATAGAAGTACATATCCCCGCAGGTGTACAAGACGGTATGGTTGTTAATGTACCAGGAAAGGGTAATGCAGGAAGACGAAACGGTGTTCCAGGCGATATCAAAGTATTCATAGAGGAAGAACATAACGATGTATTTATTCGTGATGGTAAAGATTTAATATATAATCTGTTACTTGATTTCCCTACAGCAGCTCTTGGTGGAGAAGTAGAGATACCTACTATAGAAAACACCAAGTTGAAGGTAAAGATAGAACCAGGAACCCAGCCAGGAAAGACCCTACGTCTGAGAGGTAAAGGTTTGCCAGCCGTACAGGGATATGGTTATGGTACAGGAGATATGTTAGTCAATATAAGCGTCTATGTACCAAAAGTCCTTAACAAGGAAGAGAAGAAAGCTCTGGAGAGCTTTAGAGACGCAGAGAACTTCCGTGGTGATAAGGACACAAAAAAGAATATCTTTGACAGATTCCGTAGCTATTTTGCATAATTATGACATATAAAGAAACGTTAGATTATCTGTATAATGCAGCGCCTGCCTTTGAAAAGGTGGGCGCTGGTGCGTATAAGGAAGGGTTGAGCAATACACTCGCTTTAGACGAACATTTCGGGCACCCACATCGTAGATATTACACAGTCCATGTTGCTGGTACTAATGGAAAAGGCTCAGTTTCACACACTATAGCAGCATTATTGCAGAACGCAGGATACAGAGTAGGACTTTACACCTCGCCCCACCTTGTAGATTTTAATGAGCGTATACGTGTGAACGGTAAGCCGATAGAGCATGAATACGTAATGGATTTTGTTGAGGCAGAGAAGAAATTCTTTGAACCATTACAACCATCATTCTTTGAGTTGACAACAGCATTGGCATTTAAATACTTTGCTGATAAAGAAGTTGACATCGCGATAATAGAAGTCGGACTTGGCGGACGCTTGGATTGTACGAATATTATAACCCCGCTATTGAGTATTATCACCAATATCTCATTCGACCATACAGGATTCTTGGGAGATACACTTGCCAAGATAGCTTCAGAAAAAGCAGGTATAATAAAGAAAGGAGTGCCAGTAGTAATAGGTGAAGATGTGCCCGAAACAAGAAGCGTGTTTGAGAAAAAGGCATTAGAAATGCAAGCCCCAATAACTTTTGCACAAGATACACCTTATATAAAGTCAAGCAAGATAGACGCTGATGGTAAGAGAATATACGATACAAACTGTTTCGGTGTATTAAAAGGAGAGCTATCGGGCGACTGCCAAGAAAAAAACGTAAACACCATACTTCATGCGCTGTTACCGTTAGCAAGAGCAATGAAGAGAGTAGGGCTAAAAATACTAACCGACCATAATCGTGAACGAGGTATAACGCTAATAGACATAGTTCGCCAGTCAATGGAGAATGTATGTTCGCAAACAGGACTGATGGGGCGTTGGCAGACATTAAACCGTGAGCCTTTAGTTATCTGTGATACAGGTCATAACTTAGCAGGGTGGCAGTATCTTTCCAAGCAGATACAAGAGACATATAATAGAAGGAAGCAACAGTATAAAGATGCCCACCTCCGCATAGTCTTTGGTATGGTAGACGATAAAGACATAGATGCGGTAATGAGTTTGCTTCCGCAATATGCAGAATATTACTTTACTCAGGCATCAACACATAGGGCAATAAAAGTAGAAAAGGTAAAAACGTTAGCATTAGAGAAAAACTTAAGAGGAGATGCTTATCATACTGTAAAAGACGCATATGCGAAAGCTCTTTCAATGAGTTCTGCTGGCGATATGATATTCGTGGGAGGTAGTAGTTATGTGGTAGCCGACCTGTTATCGTAAGTTTTTTTTATAATAAAGTTTGGCTGTTTGTGAAAAAATAACTAAATTTGCATGGAATTACGTGGCTGCAACAGCTAAAATAAAGTTATGAAGCTACTAATTCTTTGGTCGTTTACGAATGACAAAAAGCCCGTAAACAAAGAATTATATTCATAAAAACAGAATACTATTATGACAGGTAAAGTAGATGTGCTCCTCGGTTTACAGTGGGGAGACGAGGGTAAAGGCAAGGTCGTTGACGTGCTTACTCCGAAGTATGACGTTATTGCACGATTCCAAGGAGGTCCAAATGCAGGACATACATTGGAGTTTAATGGCGAGAAGTATGTTCTTCGTTCCATTCCATCAGGAATATTTCAGGGTGGAAAGGTGAACATAATAGGTAATGGAGTAGTGCTTGCCCCAGATCTCTTTATGGACGAAGCTAAGGACTTGGAGAAGAGTGGACATGACTTGAAGTCACGTCTGCACATCTCAAAGAAAGCACATCTTATTATGCCAACCCACCGTGTGCTTGACGCAGCGATAGAGGCGTCAAAAGGAAAAAATAAGGTAGGCACGACAGGTAAAGGTATAGGTCCTACGTATTCAGACAAGATAGCCCGTACAGGACTTCGTGTAGGCGACATTCTTGATAATTTTGAAGAGAAATATGCAGCGCATAAAGCTCGCCATGAAGAGCAGTTGCGTGCAATGAACTATACCAACTACGACATCACAGAAGTAGAGAAGAAGTGGCTTGAGGGCATCGAGTATCTTAAGCAATTCCAAATAGTAGATTCTGAGCATGAAGTCAATAAGGTGTTGAAGGCCGGCAAGTCAATCCTTTGTGAGGGTGCGCAGGGCACGATGCTCGATGTTGATTTCGGTTCTTATCCTTTCGTAACATCAAGCAACACCATTTGTGCTGGTGCATGTACAGGTCTTGGTCTTGGACCAAACAAGATAGGTGAGGTTTATGGCATAATGAAGGCATACTGTACACGTGTTGGAGCAGGTCCATTCCCAACAGAGCTGTTTGATGAGACAGGTAAGAAGATGCGTGATATAGGTCATGAGTATGGAGCCGTGACAGGTAGAGAGCGTCGTTGTGGCTGGATAGACCTCGTAGCCCTTCGTTACTCTATCATGGTGAACGGTGTAACCCAGCTTATCATGATGAAGAGTGACGTTCTCGATACATTTGACACCATCAAGGCTTGCGTAGCGTACAAGGTAAACGGTGTAGAGACTCCAGACTTCCCTTATGATATAGAGCACGGCATAGAGCCTGTATATAAAGAGATAAAGGGATGGAATTGCGATATGACAAAGATGACTTCTGAAGAAGATTTCCCACAGGAGTTCAAGGATTACATAGACTTCCTTGAGGAGCAGTTAGAGACACCTATCAAGATAGTATCTATTGGTCCTGATCGTGAGCAGACAATCGTAAGAAAATAAACGTTTAGATATACAAGTAATAATACTTGATAGCTTAAAAAGGAAAGGCGTAATTCGTATGAATTGCGCCTTTCTTTTTTGAGTACAGTTATAGTCATATCCCACTGTTTTTTCAAAAGAGTGAAATAGTGTGTTTATAGAACCACTCAATAGTGTACAGCGTCCAGATTCTTTATGGTAACCAAGACGCCGTACTACGTAAATCTGCCTTTTAAGACTTTATGTACAAATGATTATTTTTGTACAAACTTTTTGCCATTTATTATGTTGATACCTTTCTGTGGCTGATGAATTTTTTGTCCTAAGATGTTATATAAGTTTGCCTTTTGTGTTTTCGTTTTGGAAACATTCTCAATGTTGGTCGGGTCATCAATAGAATCACCTAAGTATGTAAGACGGAAATTATCAAACTTTAAGTTGTTGGAAGTAAATCCGTCAAGTTTTATTCCCAAAGTTACATCTGTTTTGTCCTTAATTTCAAAATCCAAAGAGACATCTTCTCCTATTTCGCCATTGCTTCCAATAGGTTGTTCTTTATCATTTGCAAATAAAAAAGCATTTTCTCCAGCACTCATACGATAAACCGTGAGACGGTATTTCCCTTTGGGAAGTGCGTTGATAGTTTGACAAATAGACCTATCGCTTAAATGACCATTAGATTGCCAATTATTCATATATAAAGTTCCGTCACAACCATTTAACCAGTCACGTTCTATTTCGCCATCTCCAGTAAGAACCCATCCGATAGGTTTACGGTTTTCGTCAAAGCGTTCAAAGCTGTTGTTTGTGATAAGATAAGAAACATTGATTTTCGTATCACCTTTTATCTTCTCTAAATTCTCGTATTGTTGCATCCATTTAGTTCGGCTGATGGCATAAATGTCGAAATACCCAGCTTGCTCTGCTGTTTTGTTGGCAGAAAATTCTTGCCCCTCTTTTGCTTCTCCGTCTTCCCAAGGACCAATAAAAGCCTCACTTGTCTGATTCTTGAAAGACCAGCCATCCTTTTCTGAATAGAAAGGTTCAAGAAAGGCAATAGAACGATTGCCGTCGCTATTGTAGTTACCATTCTTGCCAAAGTCACTATATGTTTGCCAAACTATTTTGCTCCATCCTTCAGTGCGAAAGTGTCGTTTGGGGTCAATAAGGTTTGTCAATATAATCTTTTTAAGATTTTGTCCGATGGCGAATCCCTTTTCCTGCTTGTCAAAAGCATCTATCGTCCATACAGCCGAGGCATCGGTGTTGGCATTAGCGTTACTGGAATAGCACATTGCGTAAGTCCCGCTCCAGTTTTTGTCACCAGAAGAAGGCGAGGCTACGATAGGTAGTCCTAAGGAATGGTCCAATAAGGTAAAATAGTATTGTGAGTAATCCATATCAGCAGTCAGACCATCTAAACGAACCCACCCATTTGCGTTCAGTTTATCAACGATAGGAGTAGAATTGTCATCCAATAGATAGAGAAATAAAAGTAGATGACTTAGCTTCTATAGTGTGTGTCGCCCAATCTCATTTCATACGACTTTTTACTAAAAACATGGGAGAGTCGCCTTTGGCATATGTAAATAAAAAGAAAATAGAGCGTGCGCAGGTGTTGCTTGTTACAGAAGACTGGTCTGTGCAGGAAATAGCTTATAAGTTAGGTTTTAATGACCCATCTTACTTTATCCGATTATTTAAGAAATTAACCCGAATAACACCGATGAAGTATAGGACTAATATGACTTGAATAATGTAAGAATCCTTATGGTTATATTAGGTACTGAAGTTTCGGATTTAGGTTTGTACGGGCTGTTATTGGC
>CAKQDQ010000144.1 GCA_934229335.1 uncultured Prevotella sp. | reverse complement strand
GATGCTGTTTTCCCTCTCAATGTAATGACCGTTGTAACAGGTGTCAGTGGTTCTGGTAAATCTTCTCTTGTGCGAGGCACTCTCTACCCGTTGCTTCGCCGTAGTCTTGGTCTTGTTGCTGAAATGCCTGGGGCATACTCTTCGTTAGAGGGTGATGTCAAGGTAATAAAGCATGTGGAGATGGTAGACCAGAATCCGATAGGAAAGAGTACCCGTTCCAATCCAGCAACGTATATCAAGGCGTATGATGCTATCAGACAGCTTTACGCAGAGCAGCCTCTGGCGCAGCAGATGAATATAACGCCTCAGTATTTCTCTTTCAATGCAGAAGGAGGACGTTGTGAGGAGTGTAAGGGGGCAGGTGTCGTAAATGTAGAGATGCAGTTTATGGCAGACCTGACATTGGTGTGTGATGCGTGTCATGGTCAACGCTTTAAGCGTGAGGTGTTAGATATACGTTATGCGGGCAAGAATATCAACGACGTACTGTCGATGACGGTTTCTGAAGCAATAGCTTTTTTCTCTGATTGCCTTGATAAGGAAGAAGATAAGGCGAAAGACAGCGACCTGCGGAGTAGAACGCGCAGTAAAGTTATCTGCAACTTATTGCATACCATCATCTCACGTTTGTTGCCACTTGAGGAGGTCGGTTTAGGCTATGTACAGTTAGGACAGTCCTCGTCAACATTGTCGGGGGGCGAAAACCAGCGAGTAAAGTTAGCGTATTATATAAGTCTGGAGAAACAGGAACATACGTTGTTTATATTTGATGAGCCTACAACAGGCTTACACTTTCATGACATTCGTCGCCTTCTTCATGCTTTTGATGAATTATTGAAGCGTGGACACACCATAATTGTGGTGGAGCATAACATGGATGTGATAAAGTGTGCGGACTATGTGATAGATATGGGACCCGAAGGAGGTAAGAATGGAGGAGAGATAGTTGCTACAGGTACTCCTGAGGAGATACTGACCAACGGTCGCAGCGTAACGGCACACTATTTGGCAGAGAAGTTTTCAAAGAATGAAAGTGCAGAATAGTAACCGTATTTTATAATTTATAATTTACTGTGACACAGCTTTATTAATGCTCCTGTGGAGTATGTGTTATTTTATATAGAACTAACACTGTGTATGGTAGTTCTATAAACATAGCCTTTTCACCCTGCGTTATTTTAGAGGAAATAGCAAAAGGTGAAAAGGCTGAATATTTTTCTATGATAGTACCTTGAGCGAACCATAGAGTATTGTAAATAGTTAGGTTACGAAATATCAGTAACCTACACTACGTGGTAACTCATTAGAAGTTATCAACATGTATCTCAAAGTAAGCCTTCGGGTGTGCGCAAACAGGGCATATCTCTGGTGCTTTCTCGCCAACAACGATGTGTCCGCAGTTACGGCACTCCCACACCTTAACTTCACTCTTTGCGAATACTGCCGCGGTTTCAACGTTTTTCAGTAGAGCGCGGTAGCGTTCTTCGTGTCTTTTCTCAATAGCAGCAACCATTCTGAACTTAGCTGCCAGCACAGGAAATCCCTCTTCTTCAGCAGTTTTGGCGAATCCGTCGTACATATCAGTCCATTCGTAGTTTTCGCCTTCAGCAGCTGCTGCAAGATTCTGTGCAGTGTCACCAATGCCGTTCAGCTCCTTGAACCACATCTTAGCGTGTTCCTTCTCGTTGTCTGCCGTCTGTTGGAATATTGCCGCTATTTGTTCATAGCCCTCTTTCTTTGCCTTAGATGCAAAATACGTGTACTTGTTGCGTGCTTGGCTTTCTCCTGCGAAAGCAGCCTCAAGGTTTTTCTCGGTTTGTGTACCAGCATACAGTGTAGCCATAGTTCTTTGTTTTTAATAGGTTAATATAATGTTTTTGTCTTCGATGCAAAGGTATAGAAAAAAACAGAGACTTAGGTACAAATAAAAGAAAATAAATGGTAAATTCCTGTAATAGCTTTGTGTGGGAACGATTAGATAGCTTTCGTAGTGCTATTTGATAGCTTTCGTAGTGCTATTTGATAGTTATTGTTTTGCGATTAGATAGTGATAGCTTTTAATGCAGAATAACCCTAAAAAATATAATTCACGTAAAAAAATGTCGAAAAGAATAGTTTATTACAGAAATAATTGTAATTTTGTGTTGTAATAATATAAAGGAGAAAATATATATGGCTGTATACGAAAGTAATTATATAAGATTTGACTGGGCAATAAAGCGTTTGCTGCGTAACAAGGCGAACTATGCAGTGTTGGAGGGCTTTTTGACTACTTTGATAGGCAAGAAGATAAAGATTCACCGATTCTTAGAGAGCGAGGGGAATCAAGAAGATGAAGAAGACAAGTATAACCGCGTAGATATACTGGCAGAAGACGAAGACAAGGAGTTGACAATAATCGAGGTACAGAATAACAGAGAACAAGCATACTTCCATCGTATGCTTTATGGAGTGTCAAAAGCTATAACAGAATATATAGGCCTAAACAACCCATACGAGAAAGTTCGTAAAGTTTATTCTGTAAACATCGTGTATTTTGAGTTAGGGCAAGGCTCAGATTATGTATACCACGGCAAGACGGTATTCAGAGGGGTACATGCCCCCCACGACACATTAAAGCTCTCTGCCCGACAGAATGAGAAGTTCTTTGGCGTAAAAGAATTGGACGTATCTAAACGCAAGGAAGCTGGTGACATCTTCCCTGAGTATTATGTCTTACGTGTAAACGATTTCGATAAGGTTGCATTGAATCCCTTAGACGAATGGATGGAGTTTCTTAAGACGGGAAAAATAAAGTCACAGACTACTGTTGCTGGACTTGCTGAAGCGCGAGAGTGCCTGAGAGTTGATACTCTGTCAACAACAGATAAACAGGCATATTATCGCCATATAGAGGCTGTTCGGCATATGCGCAGTCTTTTTGATACAAGTAGAGACGAGGGCTTTGCGGAAGGTAAAGAAGAGGGGCTAGAAGCTGGACGAGCGGAAGGACGAGCGGAAGGACTTGCAGAAGGACGAGCGGAAGGTCGAGCAGAAGGACGAGCGGAAGGGGAAAAGAACAAAGCTATAGCGATAGCTCGTAACTTAAAATCTCTCAATCTTAGTATAGAACAAATAGTGAAGGTAATGGGATTGACTCAAGAACAGATAGAAGAATTATAGGGAGGATCCTAAAAAATATTACCGCATACGGTCCTTAATTAAAAGGATGCTTTTATAACTTAGCCTCGTTATATTTCGAAACTAAGATATATAGATGCTCATAATAGTAACGTACAGAAATCCGTTAAAGGTACTAAGAATCCCAAGAAATGGCAAATCGTATTGCTCGTTTCTTGGGATTAATGTGTATGTAAAGTGTCGCTTACTAACAGTAATTTATAGAACTGTTTTTGTTTCGGAAATGAGGTTCTTGATAAATTACTTTTTGTTGTTATATTACTGTACGTTAATGCATTTTGATTATTATGAGCATCCTGTCAACATAACATCGCAATGGTAAGAGACTATACCAGTTTTACGGTAGTGATATCCTGTTCCTTGTCACAGTAGTGGCAGCGCACAGTGCCTGTAGCCTTATTTACTACTCTGAAGATAGTCTGCATAGGCTCATTGTTCGTTATACACTTCGGATTGTTGCAGCGTATTATACCCTTCAGAACGTCGGGAGTCTCTACAGTCTTCTTTTCTGTAACCTGATAATCTTTAATGATGTTAAGCACCACTTTTGGTGCAACAACAGACAGACGTGAAATCTCCTCGTCGGTAAAGAATTTGTCCGTAACCTTTATGATACCCTTTTTGCCAATTTTCTTTGAAGGGTAATTGCTTCCTATAGTTACAGGTTCCTTTATTTTGTCCAGCTCAAGTAGTGAAACAACTTGATAAGTCTTTTCTGCTGGAATATGGTCGATAACCGTACCGTTCTCTATGGCGGCTACGAGTCTTTCTTTCTTGTTCATTCCTGATTTCCTTGGTTTGACATTTATGGTAGACGTTATATTATAGTGTTGTCATTGACAATCTCATCGAGAGTAATGCCAAGACAGTGACAGAAAATGGCTTCACGAGCATAGAGGCCATTTTGCGCTTGCTGTATGTAGTATGCGTGTGGATCGTCGTCTACATCGTATGCTATCTCGTTAACGCGAGGCAATGGGTGAAGTATCTTCATGTTTTTCTTGCATAGGTTTAGCATCTTTCTGTTGAGAATATATACATTCTTTACTCTCTCATATTCCATAAGATCAGAGAAACGCTCTTTCTGCACACGAGTCATGTAAATAATGTCGGCATCAGAAATAACCTGCTCGTTAAACTCTGTATGCTCTACATATTTTATGCCATGTTCCATACAGTATATTTTGTACTCCTGTGGCATGGCAAGCTCTTGCGGTGCGATGAAATGGAAAGTGGGGTTAAAATGGCGCATGGCGGTAATGAGAGAATGTACGGTGCGCCCGTATTTCAAGTCGCCAACGAGGTAGATGTTTAGGTTTTCGAGTGTTCCCTGTGTTTTGTAAATAGAGTAAAGGTCAAGTAGACATTGAGAAGGGTGCTCATGCGCTCCGTCTCCAGCGTTGATAATGGGAATAGGTGCTACCTCTGATGCGTATTGTGCCGCGCCCTCAATGTGATGTCTCATTGCAATTACGTCAGCGTAGTTGGAAACCATAAGTATGGTGTCCTTCAGAGTCTCGCCCTTAGTGGCACTGGTGACTTTTGCATCAGTGAATCCAATAACGCGTGCGCCAAGTCTGTTGGCTGCAGTCTCAAATGATAGACGGGTTCTTGTACTCGGTTCAAAGAACAGTGTTGCTACGACCTTTCCCTTGAGTAGCTCGCGGTTAGGGTGTTTCTCAAACTCCTGTGCCATACGTATGAGGTACAGTATTTCGTCCTTCGAAAGGTTGGCGATAGTAACGAAATTTTGTTTCTTCATAGATATTATGTTTGTGAAAGATGTAATTGACTGCGAAGTTAAGCATTTTTTTTCAATAAAAATCCATTTTCTCAAAGAAAAATTGTATTTTTGCAATCAAAAAGTGATTTGACGATATAATGAGAAAGAAATTAGTTTTATATCTTTGGGGAACGATAGGGGCGTTTGTGCTTGTTATCGTGTTGACTTTTACTGCTATTTGGAACGGTTGGATAGGTTATATGCCAGACTTGGAAGAACTACAAAATCCAATAGACAGATATGCTACGCAGATTTATAGTGCTGACGGAAAGGTGTTGGGTACGTGGAATATGAACAAGGAAAACCGTATTCATGTAGGGTTTAACAAAATGAGCCCTTATCTGATACAGGCTCTTGTGGCTACTGAGGACGTTAGATTCTACAGGCATTCGGGAGTAGATTTTATTGCCTTAAGCAGAGCATTGGTGAAGCGTGGACTCATGGGGCAGACAAGTGCTGGCGGTGGTAGTACTATAACGCAGCAGTTGGCAAAACAGCTATATTCTTCACAAGCACACAGTACAGTAGAGCGTATGATGCAGAAGCCCATAGAGTGGGTGATAGCTATAAAGTTAGAGCGTTACTTCACCAAGGAAGAAATAGTTACGATGTACCTTAACCAGTTTGATTTCTTACATAACGCGGTGGGTATAAAGAATGCAGCTAATACTTATTTTAATAAGGAACCGCATGACCTTAATCTTGAGGAGTCGGCAACGCTGATAGGACTGTGCAAGAATCCATCATATTTCAATCCTGTAAGGCATGGAGAACGTTGCTGGGAGAGACGTAATGTAGTGTTGCAGCAGATGGTTAAGGC
>CAKQDQ010000143.1 GCA_934229335.1 uncultured Prevotella sp. | reverse complement strand
GTATCGGAAAAGGTGCGTTTCGGGGATGTCGTTCTTTGACCTCAATAGACATTCCTGATAGTGTTACAAGTATCGGAAATTTTGCGTTTTGGGGGTGTGGTTCTTTGACCTCAATAGACATTCCTGATAGTGTTACAAGTATCGGAGTATCAGCGTTTAGGAAATGTGGTTCTTTGACCTCAATAGACATTCCTGATAGTGTTACAAGTATCGGAGATTCTGCGTTTTGGGGGTGTGTGTCTTTGACCTCAATAGACATTCCTGATAGTGTTACAAGTATCGGAGATTCTGCGTTTAGCGGTTGTAAATCTTTGACCTCAATAAAAATTTCTGATAGTGTTACAAGTATAGGAAAATATGCGTTTCGATATTGTGGCTCTTTGACCTCAATAGAAATCCCTGATAGTGTTACAAGTATAGGAAAATATGCGTTTCATGAATGTGAATCTCTGATCTCAATAGAAATTCCTGATAGTGTAACAAGTATAGGAGATTCTGCATTTCGTTATTGTGCCTCTTTAACCTCCATAGAAATACCAGATGGGGTTACAAGTATCGGAGGACAAACGTTTAGGGGATGTGGTTCCTTGACCTCAATAGGAATTCCAGATAGTGTAACAAGTATAGGTGAATTAGCGTTTGATGGTTGTTGTTCTTTGACCTCAATAGAAATTCCTGATAGTGTTACAAGTATCGGAGGTTCTGCGTTTGGCGGTTGTAAATCTTTGTCCTCAATAGATATTCCTGATGGTGTTACAAGTATCGGAGATTCTGCGTTTTGGGGATGTGATTCTTTATCACCAACAATAAAAGAGAAATTAATCAAACGTTTTGGAAAGAAGATAGGCTTATGGTCATAATCCAATCCAAGCGAAGGAAGCCTGAGAATATTCTAAAGGAATATCCTGACGCTATAATAGCAGATGTTACAAGTCATGCGAAAGATGGGCTGGTGGAACTCAGTCCGTTCTATCCGCATGGGGGAATACCTGTGCCGTTTAGTGATGGCGTTACTGCAATGTGTGTGGAAGCGGTATGGCAAGGACTAAAAGTGTTTGAAATGGCAGACGTGGACGTGGAGATGTTTCGGAACGGGACAATGAAGAACCTAAAGCGAACCGTTAGGCGATTCGGTAAACCGTTAGGGCACCGTAAAGGAGTTAACGGCACGGAACTGTTAGGGTATATAGAGGCGCGGAAACAGATATATCTGCCAACGTATAGGTGGGTGTTAGAGAATAAGGTGCAGCACATAATAGAACGTCTAAGAGAGGCAAGCAAGACAAAGACGATAGTCTTGTTAGACTATGAGACAAACTGTGACGTGGATAATCCTAAGCAACCATTGTCGCACGCTTACCTCGTAAAAGCATACGTAGAGGGACTGTACCCTTATGAAAAATAGAATCACACATAAAAAACATAGAGACAATGAATAAAAGAAGTAATTGGGAGGAGTTTAAGCAACTCCTTGAACAGCATAACATCACGACGTTGTATCATTTTACAGATCGTGACAACCTTGAGAATATAATAAAGAATGGCGGTCTTTACTCATGGAAAGACTGTGAGGAGCGTGGCATCATGATACCCAAACCAGGAGGAGGCGGACAAGGTTCAACGTTGTGGTCGCTTGATGAACGTGACGGACTGGAGAGGTATGTGCGTCTCAGTTTCACACGCCAACACCCTATGATGTATGTGGCGATGAATGAGGACCGAATTTCTAATCCTGTAATATTAGAGATAGACCCAGAGGTGATATATGACGAAAATACCCGATATGCCGATATGAACGCTACTCGTAATGGCGCAAATGTAGGAGGAGGCTTGTCTGACTTCCAACAGATACACTTCAATACCGTAAAGGCACGTAATCATTTTGACCTTAACGCAGACGAACAGCCGTACTATCAGGCGGAGGTGTTGGTGAAGAACCATATACCGTTGCAGTATATAAAGAACATCGGCAACTTTGGTATTCCTATACCAAGTCAGCCACAGCAGTTGCAGAGTAAGAACGCTTATACCGCACGTGTAGACCGTGAGCACCCTACAGCCTTCGTGTTCCTTGTAGACCAAAGCGTCTCTATGCGTAGACTAACAACATTCAACGGTGAGGATATGACATTATCAGAGGCTGTGGCACGTATTGTCAATGCACAGATAAACGAACTGGTAGAGCGTTGTGTGAAGAGCAACGAGACACGCCATTACTTCGACATCGCCATGATAGGATATGGCGATGAGGCATACAGTGCATGGAACGGTGCGTTAGAAGGTAGGGACTTCGTGTCGCCAGAAGAGATACGTAACAATGCCTATAAGGTAATTACAGTAAGGGAAGAGAAACGAACGAGAAAGGGGTTGGTGACAAAAGAAGTAGAGAAGAAACAATGGATGGAAGCACGCCATGACGGGCACTGTACCAGAATGAATAAGGCATTCAAGAGGGCAGAAGGACTGTTGGTGACGTGGCTAAAAGAACATGAAGGCAAAGACTGTTATCCACCAACCATTATCAATATAACCGATGGAGAGTATAATGGGACGACACATAGCGAGATGCAGCAACTCGCTAATCAGTTGAAGTCAATGTTTACAAATGATGGTAATGTATTGTTGTTTAACATACATATAGTGCCAGGCAACGTTGAGGCAATAGCGTTCCCAGCAAGCACAACAGAACTTAGCGGCAATGGCTATGGCGAGCGTCTATATAATATGTCAAGCCTCTTGCCACTAAACTATAATGAACAGATACGCTCCATGTTTGGCGATGATAAGAAGGCAGACATACGTTATCATGCTATGGGCGTGAACACGGGTATGGAACGCTTGGTGAAGATGATGAGAATCGGTACACTGTCAAGTATGTTGGCGGTACAATAACGTAAGGACTATGAGTAAAAGCGTAAGCATAGCGAAGATTAATGACCACGTGGTGAACGAAGACTCCTGTTACACGTCAGGCACTTGTATAGCGGTGTCAGACGGTGCAGGAGGCTGCGGACTCTTTGCCGATGAGTGGTCACGATACTTGATAGACAAACTCCCCAAAGACCTACCAATAAAAACCTTTGCAGAGTTAGACGAATGGATAGACGGCATCTGGGAACCATTCTATAAAGAGCATGAAGCAAAAGCGAAAGAAGGCGACAGTATGTTGCTCAATAAATTCTACGACGAAGGCTCGTGTGCAACAATGGCGGCAGCGTGGAAGAAAAGTGACACGGAGTGTTGCTGGATAGCGTATGGAGACAGCGTAGTATTCCATTATAATAGTGTAACAGGTAAATTAGAACATAGTTGTACCACGCACCTAACCGACTTTAGTAAGCCACCATATCTTATCAGTACCAATGTG
The DNA here is from genome assembly GCA_934229335.1 of uncultured Prevotella sp. Classification (GTDB taxonomy): domain Bacteria; phylum Bacteroidota; class Bacteroidia; order Bacteroidales; family Bacteroidaceae; genus Prevotella. The sequence goes on along the minus strand of CAKQDQ010000143.1, from coordinate 2,520 downwards.
CCATTAGAAGAAGTGGGCTTTCGTGGAGGCGTGTTCACAACAGACGAAGACTCCATAGTCTTTGCTGCCAGTGATGCCTTGTCACATTATATATTGATGATGTATGAACTGTCAAAATGCAATGAGTATCACAAAGAACTAAAAGAATTACGAGACCAATCGTCATTAAACACGCAACTGCTGATGACGGCGGAGAAACAGAAGATAGACTTCAAAAATAACGTGATAGATACATTATTTAGTAAAATGGAATCACCAGAAACATTCACGGAATATATGAAGGAACTGTATGGCAGTGGGGTAGTGGATATAGATGACTACACGCTTGTGGTAATGTAATGTAGATGACATATATTGGGCTGAGTTAGAATAAAGAAAATGCAGGTTAAAACTACAGAACTGCCAAATATTAATTCTGTTTATGTTGGAATAATGTAGAAAAGTGTTAAAAATATTAGCAAATGTTTGGTGGTGTCAAAAAAAAACACTACCTTTGCACTCGCAATTCGGAAACGACTGTAATGCAATCGCAATTATCCGGTAGCGAACGATGCTTTTAATAGCGTCGAGTTTATTGAGACAAGAGGTGTCGGGTTGGCAACAAAACCGAGTAACTTTGGAAGGTTGGGTGAGTGGCTGAAACCACCAGTTTGCTAAACTGACGTGCGGGTTACCGTACCGGGGGTTCGAATCCCCCACCTTCCGCACCTTTCTTATCTCAGTAATCATAAATAAACTCTCTGCGGTGGATTCATCTAAGGGTTAGGATTCAAGATTCTCAATCTTGCCATAGGGGTTCGAATCCCCTATCCACTACAACTAATAGAGAGTGAATGATAAAGAAATAACCAAGCGGTGGATTCATCTAAGGGTTAGGATTCAAGATTCTCAATCTTGCCATAGGGGTTCGAATCCCCTATCCACTACTAAAAAGAAACAAGGCGATGTTCAGCGATAGAACATCGCCTTTATTATTTTTCTGAACTGTATGGCGAGGTTTACATATATCTTTTTGTTTTTAATGCTGTTTGCGCAGAATGGTTTTTCCCAGTTAAAGCAGAATAGCGTATATTGGGATTATATCTATAAATATAAGGATATAGCCATAGAGCAGATGGTAAAACATAATATTCCTGCTTCGATAACATTGGCTCAGGGGCTGTTAGAGAGTGGGGCGGGACGTAGCACGCTTGCTACGCGCGGCAATAACCATTTCGGCATAAAGTGCCATGACTGGACAGGTAAGTCGATGCGTAGGGACGATGATGCTAAGAATGAGTGTTTTCGGGTATATGATAATGCACGAGGCAGTTATGAGGATCATAGCTCTTTCTTGAAACGGTCACGATATTCACAACTCTTTCGGTTGAAGCGAACAGACTATAAGGCTTGGGCAAAGGGACTGAAAGCGTGTGGCTACGCAACAAATCCGCAATATGCCAACAGACTTATAGATATTATAGAGACGTATGGACTGAATGAGTATGACAAAGAGAAAACCTATGATCATTTTCTTGCGCGCCATGAAGGTACGTTGGCAGAGGGCGTGAAAGAACATAGGATAGACTATCGCAACAAAAATTATTTTGTTGTAGCTCGAAATGGCGATACCTTTGCAACGATAGGGATGGAGTATGGCGTTAGCGCACGTAAGCTGGCACGTTATAATGAGAGAGACAAAAGAGATAAGTTGTCAGAAGGTGACATCGTTTACTTGAAGAAAAAGCGAAGCAGAGCAGAGAAAGCGTATAAACGCAAACCGCATATAGTAGTGGCAGGCGAGAGTATGTATAGCATTTCGCAGAAGTATGGCATGAGGTTAAAGAACCTGTATAAGAAGAATAAACTGTCGCCTGACTATGTTTTGAAGGTTGGAGATAGACTGAAAGTGTATTAGATTTTAGAGATAAAATAAAGGTGTAAAACGAAAGGGCCCTGATCGCAATGCAATCAGGGTCCTTTCGTTTTATGAACACTATGATATTGTGATACGATTAGATAGTGATAGCAGAAGGGTGTGAATGGTAGTAGCTTTTGAACGATTATGCCAAACAACCAATCAAAAATTTGTGGGTGTAAAAAAAATATAGTAACTTTGCGACTTATAAGCGAAAAATAAAAATATATAACATATAAAATATGGAACTTGCAAGTAAGTATTCACCACAAAATGTAGAGACAAAGTGGTACCAATATTGGGTAGACAACAAACTCTTTTCAAGTAAACCCGACGGCAGAGAGCCTTTCACGGTGGTTATACCTCCACCAAATGTGACAGGTGTGCTGCACATGGGACATATGCTTAATGAGACCATTCAGGACATTCTGGTGCGTAAGGCACGTCTTGATGGTAAGAATGCTTGTTGGGTGCCAGGTACAGACCATGCCTCTATCGCTACAGAAGCAAAAGTGGTGAAGAGACTTGCTGACCAGGGAATACGCAAACTTGACCTTACACGCGACGAGTTCTTGAAGCACGCATGGAACTGGACACACGAGCATGGCGGCATAATATTGAAG
>CAKQDQ010000142.1 GCA_934229335.1 uncultured Prevotella sp. | reverse complement strand
GCGACTCAGTACAGCCACCTTGATGCGGTTGTGTAGCAGTCTGACAATATACTCCACGTGTGGCGTTTTGCCCGAACCACCAACAGTAATGTTACCCACGGCGATAACAGGTACGTCGAAACTTCTGCTCTTCAGAATGTTAGCGTCGAAGAGAAGGTTGCGTATGTACACACCAAAGCCATATAGCCACGACAGCGGCAGTAACCATTTATTTATCTTGATAAAGTCGCCTTCCATGTCTTTTCTATTTTACTGTCAATACGATAGGGCAACGTGCCTGTATCGGACTCTGTTGCTGTATGTTGCGTACCATGACGAATGGCTCGTAGTAGGCACCGAGGGTTGCACGTAACTGTTCGTCGAGGTTATTGCCATTACCGCTGACAGTCTCCGTCAGTTGCGTCAGCCAGTCGCTTGGTTCTGGGTACGCAATCGTTTCATAACTCTTTATCTTCGCCAGTTGTGCAGCCTTTGCTATGGCGTCGTTGATGCCACCGATACCGTCAACCAGACCAATCTTTACAGCGTCAGATCCCAGCCATACACGTCCTTCTGCTATTTCCTTAACCTTACTGATAGGCAAGCGTCTACCGTCCGCCACACGTTTACAGAACAGTTCATAGCCGTTGTTTATATATTGTTGCAACATAGCCACCTCCTCAGCGTTGAAAGGACGCGCCGTTTGTGCAAAATTGAAGTCAGAGTGTTTGTTTGTCTTAACATTATCAAACTTTATGCCAAGCTTCTGTGTCATAAGGTTGCTGGCGTCAGGGAATACTCCGAAGATACCGATAGAGCCCGTCAGCGTGGTAGGTTGTGCCATGATGTAAGACGAAACACACGACATATAGTATGCTCCAGACGCTGCCGCGCCACCCATTGACACCACGACAGGCTTCTTTCCCTTTAGTGTCTTTATGGCGTGCCAAATCTCTTCAGACGCGAAGGCGTCGCCACCACCAGAGTTAATGCGCAGTACCACTGCCTTGATATCATTGTCCTTAGCTAAAGTCTCAAGGTCTTTCATCACGGTAGGGCTTACTATTCCGCTCTCGTTTCCATTAAGTATGCCAGCCTCTGGTGCCCTTACTATTGAGCCTTCACAGTAGTAGATGGCAATCTTTCGGTCGTCTTCCTTACTGCCGTAAGTACTGTTGTTCAGCTCACTGCAAGTTATTTGGTCAATCTCCTTATCGCTATTGATGCCGAGCAGTTTCTTCATCTCCGTCTTAACCTCCTCAGCATACATAGTCTTGTCTATCAGCTTGTGTTTCAGTAGGTAAGCCGTGTTCTGTATTACAGACATATCGTCAGCGCAACGGTTTACCTCCGCCTTGCTTATGCCGCGTCCCTTGCTTATCGCTTCAGCCACCTCGTCCCATATACCGCTGATATATCGCGTTACCTGTTCGCGGTTGGCGTCGCTCATCTTCTCCTCCGTATATTCCTCCGTAGCACTCTTGAACTTGCCCACCTTTACCACCGTCATCTTCACTCCAAACTTGGCGAGCAAATCCTTTAGATACATAGGCTGTGCTGCCAGACCGTGAATGTCGAGCATTCCAGATGGGTTAATCCATACTTTGTCGGCAACAGAGCAAACGTAGTATGCGCCCTGCGTATATTCCTTGGCATAACTGACAATAATTTTCTTCTTCGCCTTGGCACGTTCCAATGCCTGCCTTATCTCTTGCAGAGACGCATAGTCAGTGCTTGTGATGCCAGCTTCAATGTATATTGCCTTTATCTCCTTTGATGCTGCCGCCTTGTCAATGGCTCCCACAATGTCGTCAAGTCCCTGTTGCATACCACTGTCGTCCATCAGGGCCTTAAACGAATTGTCCGTTTTATGTTCAACTATGTCGCCAGAAAGGTTGACTACAAGCACGCTGTTGTCCTTAACTTCTAACGTGTCGGTAGACTCAGAAACCATGATGGCTGTGATGGCAATGGCAGCCAGCAAGGTTAAGCTAATGAAAAATATTGTGCATCCCGTGAAGGTTGCTAAAGTGGTTTTTAAGAATTGTCGCATATAAGTGATGATGAAACTTGTTGCAAAAATAATAAAAATAATCTCAATTCCGTACTTTTCTTACATTTTTTTTCGTTTTTTGCTGAAATATCTGCCTAATGTCTATACATCTATAAAATAAAATTAGTAAATTTGCATCGCAATAACGCAAACGTGCTCGTGTGCTTATCGTGCTGACTGACATCAAACTTTATAACTAACTATACAATATTATGAAATTAAGAAACGTAATGCTACTTGCATTGCTCCTTGTCGTGGGCAGGGTAGGGGCTGTAAAGTATGACCTTACTAAGACAATGCCAGTCTATGACGATGCTAAGGGATATGGCTTCGATATTGTTGAAGCCCCTAACCTCACGGGTAAGAAGCCTGTCACCAAGCCTTTCTATTTCTCTGTAAAAGTGCCTGATGGTAATTATCGCGTGACGGTAGAGCTGGGTAGCAAGAAATATGCGGCAGAAACAGTAGTGCGTGCAGAGTCACGCCGTATGATGACAGGTAAGTGTGTGACACGCAAAGGACAATTTCAAACGCTCATTTTTAATGTTAATAAGCGCACACCCGAAATCAACGGAGGCGGTAAGGTGCGCATAAAGAAAAGCGAAGTGGGCAGCATGACGTGGGACGACAAACTGACGTTAGAGTTCAATGGCGCGGCTCCTGCCGTTCGTTCTATTGAGATAGAAAAAGATACTACTGCCGTAACATTCTTCCTCTGTGGCAACTCCACAGTGGTAGACCAAGGTCGTGAGCCATGGGCATCATGGGGACAGATGGTACCACGCTGGTTAACAGATAAGGTATGTGTTGCAAATTACGGTGAGAGTGGACTCACAGCGTCGTCCTTCATGGCACAAGGTCGCCTTGACAAGATACTCTCTGTGATAAAGCCTGGCGACTATGTGTTCTGCGAGTTTGGTCATAACGACGAGAAAGAGAAAGGTCCAGGCACGGGAGCATGGTATCATTACACCGTGGCACTAAAGAAATTTGTTGATCGTGTGCGAGAGAAACAGGGCAAGATAATATTCTGCACCCCTACGCAACGTCGTTTCTTCGAGAAAGATGGCACCTTGCGCAATACCCATGGAGATTTCCCTGACGCCATGCGTGCCGTTGCTCAGCGAGAGAATGTGCCCTTGATAGACCTTAACAAAGAGACGAAGACACTCTTCGAGACCATGGGCAACGAAGGTTCAAAGCATCTCTTGGTTCATTATCCACTCGGAACATTCCCTTGGCAGGAAAAGGTATTTGCCGATAATACACACTTCAACCCCTTCGGAGCATACGAAGTAGCGAAACTCGTAGTTATGGGCATGAAGCAGAACGGTCTCCTTGCCGATGGCTGGCTCAGTGCCGACTGGACGGACTTTAATCCTGCAACCCCAGACAATTGGCAGACGTTCTACTGGCCGCAAGCACCACTTTATGATGGTAAGAAACCCGACGGTAATTGATTGCTAATATAATTCATTACTGAAATGTATCTAATATACATCGCTTGTTGATAAGAAAAATTAATGAGAGATTAATGTCAGATTAATGGAGATTAACGTTAAAAAAAACAGTGCGAAGCACTACGACGTTTAATTAGAAAACAGTACCATTGTAATAGCACCCAAATCGCACTGCGATTAGATAGAGATGACGATGCGATAACGTCCCTTTCGCACTGCGATTAGATAGTAAACAAACTAACAAAATATCTAACATAACAAATATCTATCACATGAAGAAAAACGTTCTATTAGCTTCTGCTATGATGCTCTTCACGTTGTCAGCTTCAGCGCAACGCTCAGTCGATAATCTCGACCGTGGCGTAGTGGCTGTGAACACGACAAAAGGCGTGTTCGTAAGTTGGCGCATACAGAGTGAGGAGTACTATGACGTAAAGTACAATCTCTACCGTGATGGTACGAAGATTGCAGAAAATCTTAATGTGTCAAACTACACCGATGCTGGAGGTAGCACCTCAAGCACTTATCAAGTGGCAGCGGTGGTACGTGGCACGGAACAGAAAAAGTGTGACGCCGTAAAGGTTTGGGCTAATGACTATCTTGACATTAAGCCTAAGCACGACAAGTCAATCACTTCAACATTGATTCCTAACGACGCTTGCTGCGCTGACGTAGACGGTGATGGCGTCGTAGAGATACTCCTGAAATACACCAACAAGGAGGAGGCTGAAAACCTTTTCCCCAGAGAAGGCAACAACGGAGAGTATACTATCTTTGAAGTTCTGAAACTCGATGGTACCGTGCTGTGGTGGGTTAACTGCGGTCCTAACATGGGCGACTTCCAGAACAATGAGCAGAACATCGTGGGTTACGACTGGGATCTCGACGGAAAGGCAGAGGTAGTAATGCGCCTCTGTGAGGGTGCCACCATACACTATGCTAACGGTGATACCTACACCATAGGCGCAGACGGCAAGAACGGCACCAGCTGGACCAACTATCGTGAGCCAAAGAGCGCGGGCAGCATAGAATGGTTCACGCACTATGGCAATGAGTTCCTGCTCTACTGTAACGGTCAGACGGGTGTGCCATACCAGTGCATCGACTTCCCACTGAAGAGACTGGAGGCAGGCGAGACAGACCTTGCTAAGGCATGGGGCGATAGTTACGGTCACCGCTCAAACAAATTCTTCTTTGGCGCACCATACTTTGACGGTCGTAAGCCAAGCATCTTCCTCGGTCGTGGTATATATACACGCCATAAGTTCATTGCGCTCGACGTAGACCCGAAGACTCATGAACTGACTACACGTTGGAAGTGGACTAACAACCAGGCAGGTTCACCATGGTATGGACAGGGATATCATAACTACGCTGTCGTAGACGTAGACTGGGACGGTCGTGACGAGATAGTATGGGGCTCAATGGTTATCGATGATAACGGTAAGGGACTCTCTACAACAGGTCTCGGACATGGTGACGCTCAGCACCACGGTGACTTCGATCCTTACACACACGGACAGGAAGGCTTCTTCTGTAACGAAGACCGTCCGTCAAACAACTATCGTGACCTTACCACGTCAAAGATTTATCATCGTGCTACAGGTGGTAATGATGATGGACGTGCCATAGCTGGTAACTTCAATAATATCTATCCTGGTGCCATGGGCTTCTCTGCTCACGACGACGCTATAAGCCTCGTAACAGGAGAGAAGGTGGGCAACCTTACAAAGGATGGTGTAGGCATGAACTTCCGTACCTATTGGGATGGTGACCTCTGCGAAGAGACATTCAATGGCGGTGACAACACCATGGGCAGCATATCTAAGTATGGCAGTACTTCACACTTGAAGGAGTTTACGGGTACACTCACCAACAACAGCACTAAGGCAACACCATGCTTCATGGGCGATATATTCGGTGACTGGCGTGAGGAGTTCATACTAAGAACAGAAGACAACAACCTGCGCATCTACACCACAACGATAGCAACCAAGTGGCGCAACTACTCACTGTGGTATGACCATCAGTACCGTAACGGTATGGTGTGGGAGCCATGCGGCTATAACCAGCCACCTCACGTATCATACTTCCTCGGTGAACTGGAAGGCATCACTCAGGCACCACCGTCATTCGGCATGACAGGACGCACGGAGGTAGCTAACGGTAGCACCATCTCTGCAAAGGAAGGCATCGTGACAACATGTGAGACAAACGACATGACAGTGAACGTTGCCGAGGGAGCATCACCTTATGTATATATGGACAATGCTCCTACGTGGGTACAAGGCTCTGCACCGTCAGAGGCGACTGCAGCTTCATATCCTATCACTACCGCTACATACACACATACCCTGAAGGGCGGAGCCTTCGGTGGCGATATGCGTCTCGTAAAGC
>CAKQDQ010000141.1 GCA_934229335.1 uncultured Prevotella sp. | reverse complement strand
AAGGGTAGGAGTCGTCAGGACGTTTAGGGTTTAGGATGGCTACAGCGTCTGGCATCGTTTCGTCTGGCATGTGGTGATCACAGATAATGAAGTCTATCCCGTTTTCTTTGGCATAAGCTATTTCTTTATGAGCCTTAATGCCGCAATCAAGGATTATAATGAGTTTTACGTTCTGCGACTTGGCATAGTCTATCCCCTTTATGCTCACTCCGTAGCCTTCGTCATACCTGTCGGGTATGTAATAGTCTATGTTGCCATAGAATTGCTGTAGGAATTTGTATATTAATGCCACAGCGGTACATCCATCAACGTCATAGTCGCCATATACCATTATACGTTCTTTCCTGCCAATGGCATCATTAAGTCTGTCTACGGCGATGTCCATGTCTTTAAGCAGGAATGGGTTTATCAGGTCATTTAATTGCGGACGGAAGAAACGTTTTGCGCCTGATTCCGTTGATATCCCCATCTTTACTAACTGACAAGCCAAGATTGACGAAATGTTTAACTTTTCCGCCAACCCTCGTGTTTGTTCCCTTTGTATATCTGATACTTTTGCTAATTCCCACTTAAAGTGCATAGTTGCCTTTCTTTATTGTTCTATTTTCTTCATGGTAAACTTTGTAATTCTACCTTCAGATGTTATCTCGCCATCAATAATGTATTTTGCATCCTTTTCCTTTGTAGGATCAGTACGGTCGTACTTCAACTCGGCAGGAAACATGACCCTCAGATTGTAGGTATCATCGCTATTCTTTACCTTTTCTACCTTAGTGCCATCAAGAATGTGCCAATTCAGGTTTTTTACATCCTCTTTGTATAGTTTATTCATAAACGTAACGACAGCGCTGCTCGTAACGTCGTCTTTGTTTAGAAATTTACGAAGATAGTCATCTACGGTCTCAAGCAGTTTCCCCTCATCGCGTGCATTTATAGCTTGAAAGAACTTTCTAAATGTGTGCTTAGCCATCACCTCTTCGTCAGGCGTAACCTCTGTCTGTTTTTTATCGTCTATATAGTCCTGAGCCTGTCCTGCGTATTTACCGTCAGGGTGCTGTTGTAGGTATAGTCTATATGCATCAACTGAGTTACCCCTTGTGGCAATAGCAAAGTCGATAGAGTCTATCTTGTTAGAGGCTTCGCCACGGTGAGGTGAGTTTGGATTGTTACGTATGTATTCCTCTAAAGCGTTCTTGGTGCCGCTAATCACGGCATTTGCCCAATCCGTATCTTCTTGAGACAGTAGTGACAGACGAGCATTGATGGAGTCACGATGCTCTTGCGGTGCATTTCCATATCGTGTAAGATATGATTGTAACACTAACGGATCATCGCTACTTAAAGCATATTCATAATCTTCTTTCTCTTTTGCAGCTTGGGCATCGCTATAGAAATAATATCCTGTTCCTACAATAGCAAGGGCGAGGACGAATGATATAAGTACAACCTTTTTGCCTTTGCCACCTTTGGGTGGAGTAGTGGGCCGCTGTGTGTTTGCTTGCACTGTAGCGTTGTTAGTAGGCTGAGCAACTGGCTCATTCACCTTTGCTGATTCTATATTGCCTGCAATCTTTATTCCGCAGTGTGGACATATCTCTGCTTTATCGCTTACTTCATTTCCACATTCAGGACATTTTATAAGTGCCATACTTCTTTGTGTGTTTACTATGTTTGATAATTTAAGTCACAGGTTACATTTCGTTTCTCCTATGCCTGAATTTTAATTCTCTTAGTTTATGCTTACCCATGAATCGGCTTTTGTCTACATAGCCTTTTATTCCGTTCAGTCTTCCTTTACCAGTGTATTGCCACATGGTGATGTCTCTTTGATCTATTAGTTCAGGCTCTCTCGACGAGTATTGCGCTATCATTATTAGATATCTATCGAGTTTCTCTGCCAGATATCTATTGTAAAAATTGGTGCCCGTGTATATCAAAGGACGTTGTCTATATGTTGCTTCTACTAAATCAAGAAATTTGAACAATGAGTCACAGAACTCCTCTTTGCCAAGTCCAGATGTCGTTTCTACATCTATCATCGGTATTAAGTCTTGTTCACTGGGTTTACATTGCAGAACAAAATTAGACAGTTGTGCATCTTGCGGTGTCTTCGCTCTGTAAAAGTGGTATGAGCCAACCTTTAAGCCGTATCGATGTGCGGTCAATATATTGTTTTCATACTTAGGATCTATGTGATTACCACCCTCTGTCGCTTTAATATAAACGTATGCCATTTTAGTGTTCTCTCCTACGGTCTCCCAAAAGATTTGACCTTGATAACGGGATATATCTATACCGTGAATATGCGAACAAGTGTCCTCACATTCATACTGTTGGGCGTTTGCTTGCTGTGGCAGTGAAGCAAACATTAAAATGGCGGTATTTATGCCTAAAAATAATTTTCTTAAAAACTTTCCTCTATTACTTTTCATACTGCAAAGGTATTGAAAAAAAACGGATTACCAAAGTGTTTGAGTGAAAAAATAGCCTATAAACATTAAGGTATGTTATAGAGGGGCGTTTTTCTACTTTATCTCGCTTTGCTACAAGGGACTTTACATTTTTTCTTTATCCTAATACACATATTCTTGCTATCTCGTTGATAAACTCTCCTTCTGATGGGTGTTCGTCGTAAAGGTATGCAAGCATATCGCTAACGGCCAACTTATTTTGTGATAGCATCTGTAGTGCTGTCGTGCAAAGACCATGAGAATAGCCCATGTCTTGCATCAGCGAAAGTAGTGCTCGTTCGTTTGATGTCATTACTTATATTAATCAAAAATTTTCTCTAATAGAATTAATGTCATGAAGCCGAGTAATAATGCGTATGTAGCTTGTTTCTGAAAACCATGTGCATGAGTTTCCGGAATCATCTCGTCGCTTGTTACGTATAGCATTGCGCCACCAGCAAACCCTAACATGACGGGCAGAAGGGTTTCTGATATACTACCCAAGGCAAAACCTAACCATACGCCGATAACTTCAAGCAGTCCGATGGTTATGGAGATTGCGAGGGTGCGTATCTGGCTCACTCCTGCCATAAGTAGAGGGGCGATGATGACCATACCCTCAGGAATGTTTTGTAAGGCGATACCTACGCTGACCGACCAACTTGTTGACATAGTGTCGCTCATGCTTACTCCCGCTGCCATGCCCTCAGGTAATTTGTGTAGGGCTATTGCCATGACGAAAAGAAGTATTCTGTTTAATGAGGCGTTGTTGCGATGCTCTTCTGCTTCCAGACCTGTGATATGGTGAAGATGTGGCGTAACAAAGTCAAGCACGTTTAAGAAAAAAGCACCTGCCATTACTCCTGCGACAACAATCCACCAAAATGTTGTTTGTTCAAATGCGGGGACAATAAGTCCAAGTGTTGATGCCGCTAACATCACACCTGCACAATAACCCAATATGGTATCGTTCCATTTATGGGGTAATTCTTTTATTAAAAATCCCAGTATGCTGCCAACTATTGTCGCTCCACACAGTCCAACAGCACTAATCCATACCTGTGCCATGACTTATGTCTTACTTGTTGCTGTCGTATGCATAATCGTAGCAAGTGTTTAACAGTTCGTTTAGTTCGTAACAGTTTCTAAAGTCAGCGAGAGCATCCTTCAGAAAATCATCCGACAACACTTCCTCTTCTGTTACCATTTTGCTTATCTCATATCCTTTCAAACGATAATATTCACTGTGAGCGTCTAACTCATTATACCCCCTGGGCATACGCTTTAAGGCATTATCCCAGTTTAGTTGGAATTCCTTTCCGCATGCTAAGACTGCTTGATGAAACGATTCAGGCTCAAGAGATATCTGTTCGCGAATACTTTGTAGTACCTCCCTGGTAGGGTTGTATAGTCCAGCACATATAAAGTAAAGATTGTTGACGGGCTCGAAATGTATATAGTAACCTGCCATTCCCGATTTCTTACCTTGAGGGCATACATACACTCCGTGCCAATCTTTGTAGGGACGTTTGTCTTGCGTGAAGCGTATGTCACGGTTTATACGGTATGTGCAGTCTTTTACTTGCAAACCCTGACAACGGGGATCAAACTCTTCTATACCTTTTATAAATCTCTTTGTAAAGTCTGAGAGTTCTCCTTTCAACTCTTCATACTCCTTACGGTGTTCATCAAACCATGGCTTGTTATTGTTGTGTGACAAGCGTTGGTAAAAGTCAAGTAATTCTTTCATCTCTATTTGTATGTTTACTGTTCTAAATAAAAAGGTCTAAGCTTGATTTTTGCTTTGACTCTCTCACTAATTTATGCAAATATACAACATATTCTTTACATCTTGTAAACTTTATGAAAAAAATGATGCAATAATAACTAAAAATAAGTAACTTTGCATCATAGAATACCCATATTCTGATAATGAATTATTATTTACGATTTCTCTCTATGAAACTAAAACGTAAACTTCCGTGGTTAACCAACAACTTCGTTGTCCTATATTGCTTAGTGGCTTTTATCTCTGTGATATTTGGAGTGAGTGCCATATATACCCGCAGGTCGAATTATGTTAATGGCAATTCTATGCTGATAGTCTCTTCCCGTGGTGGTAATGGGCATACTGTACGTTCTAACACCACGTACAGTCAGAAGGATATAGGATATGGTGACGGATCTGTCGCATACACAGAAAAACTCGCGGAACAGCTTTTTCCCTTTGACCCTAACACCGCGGACAGTACCACCTTGCTGCGTCTTGGACTGAAACCATGGCAAGTACGCAACATATATAAATATAGGGCACATGGAGGACGTTATTATAAAAAAGAAGACTTCGCGCGACTTTACGGGCTTACATTGTCACAGTATAGGCAGCTTGAGCCATATATTCGCATTGCTCAGGAACCTATGGCTGCCGATGTGATAGGACGAGGAGATAACGTCTCACGACAAGATGATAACTTACAACGTTCTTCTATGCGATACAAGTACGAAAGGATACAAAAACTAACGACTGCAGACGCAAAGGTAGATATTAACGTAGCGGACACGACGTTGCTCAAACGTATACCTGGCATCGGCTCATATTTTGCAAGACGTATAGTAGAATTACGCGGACAACGTAAACATTTCGCTTATATAGAGGAATTGTTGACTATACGTAATTTCCCTGAGTCTGCATTTGCGTACATGACGATTAATGCGGCTTCACCTCTATTACATATAAACACCATGTCATTGCAGGAGATGCGTTCGAACCCACTTCTAACTTATGAACAGTGCTCGGATATTCTGCGTCTACGTAGGTCTACAGGGCATATTTATTCGTTACAGGATATGCGTAACATACCTTCGTTTACTGACGCCCAATTACAGCGTATAGCCCGCTATCTCGTTTTTGATTAATGTGGATAGTTGTGACATCTAAGCCCTGACAAACTTAATACCCTACTGGATGGTTCTGGGTATCGTGCTGTTCATATTCTTGCCTTTTAGTAAAAATCTCGTTACACAATTCTTTATATTGTCGGTAGGATTAAACTGCTTGTCCATTTTGGCACCCATAGTCATGTATCATGAGGTAGCACTGTCCCAGACTGTCAACAAAAATTTCCCCCACTTGTTACGTTTACGGGAGTGCTACTATTACAAAGCAAGAAATAGCACTAACAAACTGCCACTAAAGTGCCATTATGCTGCTAAATAGCCACTATCACGCACTCACACCTGTCACTTTATGTTTTCCAGTAGCAAGAAACCTGGTGGTCAGTCAGGTCATAAAGGACATAAGCTTTCTTGTATTGCCACTCCTAACGAAGTAATAGATGACATTCCCAATTACTGCACCAACCACGGTGATTCTTTGGCTGATGCCGAGCGTATACTTGATTATGTGACCCAAGTGGTTTCCATTCCAGAGCTAAAGCCTG
>CAKQDQ010000140.1 GCA_934229335.1 uncultured Prevotella sp. | reverse complement strand
GTGCCACTATACCACAGGTGGTTTCGATATGTTCATAAAGATTTATGCTTACAACAACCACCACTTACTTACCGTAATACATGACAAATTACAGCCATTGGGACTATCACGCTCTGAGACCATAATATCTTTTAACGAGGCAATACATCGTCCTATCGCTATTCTCGATATGCCTAACGATACGAACAACGACAACGACTGATAACACTCTTACAATGAAGCAATATCTTGACCTCCTTAACAGGATAATGACAGAGGGAACTGTGAAGACCGACCGCACTGGCACAGGAACCAAAAGTGTGTTCGGTCACCAGATGCGCTTTAATATGGCTGACGGCTTTCCGCTATTGACAACCAAAAAGTTACATCTCAAGTCCATCATATACGAGCTATTATGGTTTTTGAAAGGTGATACCAACGTAAAGTACCTTCAGGAGCATGGCGTAAGAATATGGAATGAATGGGCTGACGAGAACGGAGAGTTAGGACCTGTTTACGGTCATCAGTGGCGTTCATGGCCTGACTACAACGGTGGTACAATAGACCAAATACAGCAGGTTATCGACACCATAAAGACACATCCCGACTCTCGTCGCATGATGGTGAGCGCATGGAACCCAGCAGAAGTTGACAAGATGGCATTACCGCCATGTCACTGTCTGTTCCAATTCTATGTTGCAGACGGCAAGCTATCACTACAGTTATATCAACGTTCAGCAGACACTTTCCTCGGTGTGCCATTTAATATCGCGTCATACGCATTACTGCTTCAGATGATGGCACAGGTTACAGGGTTGGAATGTGGCGACTTTGTGCACACTACTGGCGATACCCATCTGTATCTAAATCACTTAGAACAAGCTAAGCTGCAATTGACACGCACCCCTCGCCCACTACCCAAGATGAAGATTAACCCAGACGTCAAAAGCCTATTTGACTTCAAATACGAAGACTTTGAGCTTATTGACTACGATCCATGGCCACACATCAAGGCTGAAGTGAGCGTGTAGTTTAATTCATAATACCTTAATGCATAATTCATAATATATTAGAACGTTGACACAAACTAAAACAAAAAATTATGCTTAGCACATTATGAATTATAAATTGTAAATCGTGAGTTATGATAAACATTATAGCCGCCATAGCTGAAAATAACGCTATTGGCAACGACAACAAACTGCTTTATTGGCTGCCTAACGATCTTAAACGTTTTAAGGCACTGACAACAGGGCACACCATCATAATGGGCAGAAAGACATTCGACTCTTTGCCCAAAGGTGCACTGCCTAACAGACGCAACGTAGTATTGTCGCACTCTACTAAACACATTGAAGATTGCGACGTTTACGCCTCGTTAGAGGATGCGTTAAAGCACTGCACTCCTAACGAAGACGTCTACATCATAGGCGGAGCCTCCGTTTACGAACAGGCATTACCATTCGCTGACCGACTGTGTTTGACCTTGGTACACGATACGCCAGAAAAGGCAGACGCTTTCTTCCCTGACTTTAGAGAATGGCATGAGGTATGGCGTGAAGACCACAACAAGGACGAAAAACACGCACATAGCTATTCTTTCGTTGACTATAAGCTGGCTCTATAAATCACCGTCGTAAGATGATACTCCTATAATAGGATAGCGTTTTGTTATCTTTCGGCCTCTTTTCGGTTCAAAGCCTGAAGTTCATTCAGTAATTATGCACAGCATAACACATTTACTCACTTACACTTTGACCTTGAAAATAGCCTTAAAATATAACAAAGCTAATTTATAGCCACCCTATACGAAATAAAAACCGCATACGTGCGTTATTTCATTAATGAAGAAGACACTCCACATATTGTCATTATCCTTACTCTCCCTGCCACTGATGGCACAGGAGAGTAATACGGTATATAACTTCCTACGAATACCTGTCAGTGCTCATGCAGCGGCTCTCGGTGGCGAAAACGTATCACTGATAGAGGACGACGCGTCACTCGCGCTCTCTAACCCTGCCCTGCTAAGCTCCGTTTCCCACCAAACGGTGTCATTCGGATACATGAACTACATGAGCGGAACTAATATGTTTACCGCCAACTACACTCATGTACTGAGCGACAAGGCCTCCGTAGGCGGAGCTGTACAATATCTTAACTACGGCTCTATGACCGAAAGAGACTATAACGGTCAAGACATGGGCTCTTTCTCTCCGTCTGATATGGTGTTCGAGGGATTATTCTCTTACACCCTCAGCAACAAGCTCGTAGGCGGCATTGGCGCAAAGTTCATATACTCTAAGATAGGAAGCTACTCCAGCACTGCCGCTGCCATAGACCTCGGCATAAACTATTACGACGCTGACTTAGACTTCTCTGCCAGCCTTGCAGTGAAGAACCTTGGTGGACAGCTATCCGCCTACGATGAGGAATTTGAGAATCTGCCTATTGACGTGATGCTCGGTGTTTCACAAAGAATACACAACACACCGTTTAGAGTACACGCCACATTCTGCGACCTCAACCATTGGGACTACGCTTTCTTCCGTCATCTCAACCTTGGAGCAGACGTTATATTAGCTCCACAGTTCTATGTCGCAGTAGGTTACAACCTCAAACGAGCACACGATATGGAGATAACGGCATCTAACCCTGACGATAGCGGAAGCCACGGTGCAGGACTGACTGTGGGAGGCGGACTGCTATTGGAACGTTTCAAGCTAAACGTCGCATACGGCAAATACCATATAGCATCATCAAGCTTGATGTTTAACGCAGCCTACAACTTCTAAGGAATTAACAGACTAACATCATCACACCCATAACCCCATCTTATACAATATGTTAGACAAAATTAACGAATACATAAAGAACCTCCCTTTAGAAAAAGAGCCAAGAGGTCTGTACGAACCAATTAGATACATTCTCTCCCTCGGAGGCAAACGCATACGCCCAGTACTGATGACAATGGCATACGAACTATGGCGTGACGACAGCGAGAGAGTATTACCCTTAGCTGTTGCTTTGGAAACATTCCACAACTTCACACTACTGCACGACGATGTGATGGATCATGCAGATATGCGTCGCGGAATGCCTACCGTACACAAGAAGTGGGACGAAAACACCGCAATACTGTCAGGAGACAATATGCTTGTTCTCGCTTTCAAATGGATGCAGCAATGTCCTGCCGACAAGATGCCTGCGGTATTAAAGGTTTTCACCGACACCGCCATCGAAATAGATGAAGGACAACAGTACGACGTTGACTTCGAAAGCCGCGATGACGTGCGAGAAGAGGAATACATAGAGATGATACGTCTCAAGACAAGTGTGCTGCTTGCCTGCGCCGTAAAGATTGGTGCAATCATGGCAGACGCACCCGCAGACGACACTGAAAACCTCTACAAGTTTGGCGAAGCGATAGGTCTATCATTTCAATTACAAGATGACTACCTCGATGTTTACGGCAACCCGAAGGTGTTTGGCAAGGCCATAGGGGGCGACATAACAAGTAACAAGAAAACATATATGCTCATCAATGCCTTCAACAAGGCTGAAGGAGCAGACAAAGAGGAACTTACACACTGGATAGAGGCTAAGGACTTTGACCGCGAAGAGAAGGTAAAAGCTGTTACAGACATATACAACAAGCTCGGCATCGACAAGATGGCAAAGGCAAAAATGGAGCAATACTATACGGAAGCCATAGCCTACCTTGACAAAGTAAACGTCAGCGATGATAAGAAAAAAGCTCTCAAGCAGTATGCTGACATGATGATGAAGAGAGAAAAGTAAGTAAAGCATGACATTTATAGATACACATACCCACATAGACGGGGAGGAGTTTAAGGAAGACCTCGAACTCGTAGTTCAGCGCGCCAGTAATGCTGGTGCGCTGAAACTGTTTGTACCCGGCATCAATCTCGACTCTGTGAAAACCGTAAAGAAAGTGTGTGAGCATTTCCCAAGCGTGTGTTACGGCATGATAGGCCTGCATCCAGAGGAGGTAAAAAATGATTACGACAACGTTCTTGACCAAATGGAAGAGCACCTTAATGACGGATGGATAGCTATTGGCGAGATAGGACTGGACTACTACTGGTCTCGCGAATTTGAGAAGGAACAGCTTCTCGCATTCGAGAGGCAAGTACAGTGGTCTATTGACACAGGCTTGCCATTGATGATACACTGCCGTAAGGCGCAAAACGAGATGGTGAAGATACTACATAAGTACGAAGACCGCTTGCCGGGAGGAGTGTTCCATTGCTTTACAGGCAACGAGTTAGAGGCTAAAGAACTACTGTCTTTCCAGAATTTCAGCCTCGGCATAGGTGGAGTGTTGACGTTCAAGAAGAGCAAACTGCCAGAGACACTTGCCGCAGCGGTACCACTCGACCGCATAGTACTTGAGACAGACGCCCCCTACATGGCTCCTGTGCCACACCGAGGCGAAAGAAACGAGAGTGCATACATCGTAAACATAATAGAGAAGATGGCAGAATGTTATGGTGTTAGTGCCGAGGACGTGGCACGAATCACAACCGATAACGCCAACCGACTCTTTCCGAAAGCGACTTATAGTAATAAGTAAGTATTCAAAATCACTAAGAACACCCAAATAGATAATAACATTTCTTTTGAATACTGACCCCCATAATAATGCGAAAAAAAGATTTATTCATAGTAGCCCTTTGCGGCATATCGGTACAGCTGCTGTCCTCTTGCGGTGCAGACGCTTTCATGCGTAAAGGCGACAAAGCCTTTGCACTTGGCGAATACTACACCGCTGCCGAGAATTACCGCAAGGCTTATGCTAAAACTCCTGCCTCTGAGCGTGACCTGCGTGGCGAACGCGCACTAAAGGTTGGTAAGGCTTACGCAGCCTTTAACAGCCACCTGAAGGCTCTTGCTGGCTATCGCAATGCGGCAAGATACGGCAAAGCCACTGCAGAAGATAGCCTACAGTTAGGACGTCTGCTCTTGCGCAACGGTGAATATCGTGCCGCAGAGGAGGTGTTTAAGTCACTGCAACATTCTTTGCCCGACAATATACTGGTAAAGAACGGCTTAGAGTCGGCACGTAAGGCTCCTGAATGGAAACAGGAAGGCTCGCGTTACACAGTGAAGAGAATGGACATCTTTAATAGCCGCAGAGACGACTACTCTCCTGTTTTGGGTGGAGACGATTACAGCAGGCTATACTTTACCTCTACAAGAAACGATGCCTTAGGCGATGAGCTGAACGCTGTAACGGGCATGAAGAGTGCCGACATCTTCTTCTCGGAGAAGGACGATAAGGGCAAATGGAGTAAACCAGAAGCCATAGGTACAGGTCTTAACACCGAATATGACGAGGGAGCGTGCTGCCTTACGCCAGATAACAGCCAGATGTACCTCACGCAATGTACCTTCGACGCATCGTCACCACGCTATGCGAAGATTGTTGTCTCTAACCGTGCCGATGCCTTATGGGGTGCTCCTAAAGACTTCGCTCTGAGTAATGACACCCTCTCAGCCTTTGCACACCCCGCCATCTCGCCCGACGGTGAGTGGCTTTACTTCGTTAGTGATATGCCTGGTGGCAAAGGAGGACTTGACATCTGGCGCACAAGGCTAACGGCAGCAGGACCGATGGGCGTTGAGAATCTTGGCGAACCTATTAACACGCCTGGCAACGAGATGTTTCCTACGTTCCGTCCTAACGGCGACCTCTATTTTTCTTCTGACGGTCATCCTGGTATGGGAGGATTGGATATCTTCATCGCTACCATCGGTGATGACGACAAATACCACATCTCCCACCCCGGATATCCGCTAAACTCACAGGGTGATGACTTCGGAATGACCTTCGACGGCTTTCACAACCGTGGTTTCTTCTCATCAAGTAGGGGCGACGGTAGAGGCAATGACCACATATATTCTTTTGAAAACCCTGAGATAGTACA
>CAKQDQ010000139.1 GCA_934229335.1 uncultured Prevotella sp. | reverse complement strand
GTATAGGGTCATAACCATTATTTAAGTTGGCACCGTTGTCCATCAGATCCCACTCTTCCATAGACTGATTGTCATACTTTTCTACATCATACAGTCCGTCCTTCGTTAACCAAGTTGAGGTCGGGTAGAAGTCTGAGAGACCGAGACAATGGCTAAACTCATGCACCATAACACCTATACCACACTGTGGTGTGCGCTCAAGTCCTAACAAGCTATCTACTCCTTGGAATCCGAAGAGTTCTTGATTAAACGCGAATCTGTACAGACGCTTGCCATTATACTGTGTCGTCAAGCCAGAGTTATAACCTGCCTTCGGCCAGAAGAAGTCGTTGTCGGCTCCCCAGTTAGCTCCGAAGCCAGCAAAATAAATATATACGAGGTCTACGTATCCATCGTCATTACTATCATATTTACTGAAGTCTACGCCATCTTTATAGGCTGCCGCACAAGCATCAAGCAACAGTTCATTCACATTGTCATTGCCTTTGCCATAGTATTTAGCATTTTTATCTAACTTATACGGTCCTACAAGGTCAAACTGTGGACGGAACTGTCCGTTGCTACAATAGTCAAAGTACTGCGCTACAGAGCCATAACTGGTAAATATCTTATTATCATTATAGTCTGTCCCATTAAACAAACGCTCCGTCTGTTCCTTAGGGTATTGGAACTGATAATCAGGGAACTCCACCATGATGGTTAGTACACGTGGACTGCCTGTATGTGGAAAAGGGTTACGGTCATACACTCCCTCATCAGCTATAGCACGTGCGTTGTCAAGTTGTGCCATTCTTGCCTTACCGGTAGCGACTATCTGCTCCGACTGTGCCTTGATATTCTCTTTCTCAAACACTGTGGCATAGCGGTATTCGGAGCCTTCCTGCACAACGATGTCGCCCTCTGGCGTAACAAAAAAGTGCAACTGCTCATCGCCAACAAGTCTTATTGACACCTGTTGTCCATTCTGTAGTGTAACAGGGCGAGATATACTTCCTGCCTTAGAAGCACTTACCGCGGTAGACACCGTGGTCACAAGGAGTAGTAACAATGTTTTAAAAAAGTTCTTTCTCATAGTTATATACATTACTTATAGATATCTCTTAAGATCGTTCCATACGAAAAGAGCTGCCTGACAACAGGGTAACCACTACCCTACTATCAGACAACTCTACATTATTGCATTATTTAGAATCCAGCCTTATATCCGTCGCGCTCCATCTCCAGCGATGCCCAGATGAAAGGACCTATGCCCTTTGCATCGTTGTCACGAATAGGCTCAGACATATAGTACTTAAAAGAGCCGTCGCGGTTAGGGCTCTTCTGTGGACCGAGACCACTGACAGCGCAACAACGTGTCAAAGATATAGTCTTGTCATCGTTAACTTTTATGAAGTTATTGATGATGCCCTTGTACGCCTTTACGCCCTCAGCCTTGAAGTCTATCTTCTCTGCTCCAGCAGCCTTAGCAGCCTCACAAAGCGGATACTGATTTACTCCTGCAGCCCAATTGTCTTTAGTAGGAAGATAACCAAGGCGCGCTCCCTTCAGAAGACAGTAGGTAAACATACTTGATGCTGTTGCCTCAAGGTAGTTACTGTCGTCCTTCACGTCCATAACGTCATACCACAGCCCCGTCTTCTTGTCTTGATACTTTACGACAGCCGTCATTGCCTGTTGCAGCATCTCTATCACTTCACCACGACGAGCGTAATTCTCTGGCAGCGCATCGAGTATCTCCACCATTGCCATGGTGAACCATCCCATTGCTCTTGCCCATGTATGCTGTGATAGACCAGTCTCCTTGTCAGCCCAAAACATGGTGTGTGTCTCGTCCCATGCGTGCTTCCACAGTCCTGTTTTGGCATCATAGGTACGCTTAAATGTTTTGCTTATCTGATCTACAGCATCGTCATAGTACTTTGTTGCCTTCTTAGCTCCACGCAGTTCCTCTGCGCCGAGAGTGTAGAAAGGCAGTCCCATGAAGATACCGTCAAGCCATACTTGATTAGCATAAATGGCCTTGTGCCACCATACGCCCTCTTTCGTGCGTGGTTGGTTCTCCAATTGCTTGAAGAGTGTCTGTAAAGCCTTGTCAGACCCCTTATGAGGGAAGAGGCGATTGCAGCGCAGTATGAAGCGTGCTGTGCGCACATTGTCAAGGTTAAAGTCTTCGTATTTATACCCAGTGATAGCACCTTGTTCGGTTATCATCTTCTCAGGATATGACGTTACATAATCCTTGAAGATAGGATTAAGATACGCCTGATAAGCATCCATTATGCCTTCAAGCTCTATGCCCATCACATAACTCCACTTACCGTTAGGTCTTTTCTTTGGGTCAGTAAAGTCAAGATAGTATGACTGTGGCACCCTCTGCATTTCACTCCAAGCCATCCACTCGGAGTAATGACTAAAAGGGGGCTGTGATAGTACCAATTCCCCATTGATGCGAAGTCCATCGAAGTTGATATTATGGCTTTTGCCAGTGCGACGTACCTTCTCGTCTGTTACGCCATTGAAGGTACAGTTCTTGATATTGATGTCGTATATATTATCGGCATCATCGAGTCCGTTGAGAAGCACACCATACTTAGACTTCTGACAAGTCACGTTCTCCATATACACATTACGCACCGTTGGAATGAATCCACGCTTTGCGCGCTCCTTAGGCTCATACACGAGGTTGATACGCAGCACCGCTTCACGGCACTGACCTACCTCTACGTTACGCATACATATATTCTCTGTTACACCTCCACGGCATGTGTTTGTCTTTATACGCAGCACACGGTCAAGGTTTGGAGAGTCCATCTTACAGTCGTGGGCAAAGACATTCTTCACGCCCGCACTTATCTCTGAACCTATAACCACGCCACCATGACCGTCAGCCATGGTACATCCACGCACGATGATGTTCTGAGAAGGTGCTGGTGTACGTCGACCATCAGCGTTACGTCCACTCTTTATGGCAATACAGTCATCACCAGTCTTGAAGTAACAGTTCTCTATGAGTACGTCTTCACACGACTCTGGGTCGCAACCATCACCGTTAGGACCATCGTTTATTATCTTAACCCTTCGAACAGTGATATTCTTTGAGAGTGTAGGGTGTATCACCCAGAATGGTGAACGCAGCATTGTTACGTCTTCGATGAGTACATTCTTACACTCGTAGAAGTTCACAAGCTGTGGACGCATACCGTGTCCCTTACCGAATACACGCTCTTCTGTAGGCACTCCATTGTCTGACATCTGCAACAGAGTGTTACGGTTTGACAGCACATTGCCCTGCTCGTCCTTACCGAAACGGTCGTCGCCAAACCAAGGCATTGACTGTGCCTGAGGTGTTTTACCTTCCACGAAGCCATATTTCTTGGCTCCGCACCACTGCCACCATGTATCATTCTCACCAGCACCGTCAAGTGTTCCCTCACCGCTGATTGCGATATTCTCTGCCTGATATGCATAGACACAAGGTGAATAGTTCATAATATCCAGACCTTCCCAACGGGTTTTAACCAGAGGATAAAGGTCAGGATTATAAGCAAAGAGTACTACTGCTCCTTTCTCCAAACGCAGATTAACGTTAGACTGCATACGTATTGCTCCAGTGTTCCATGTTCCCGCTGGCACAACTACCGTGCCACCACCCTTCTGCGAGCAAGCGGCAATAGCGGCATTGATAGCCTTTTGGTTCTTCGCTGCATCAGCTTTTACAGACGCTCCATACTTGGTGATAGAGTACGTCTTGTCCTTGAATGTCGGTGCCACTATGCGGCTCTCTATCTGTTTATACAGAGCCTCATCCCAACCCTGAGCGTTTACCGCTACCGCCATTAACAGGGCAAGCACTACATTAAATAATTTCTTCATAGAAATAGTGATTAGTTAGTTAGTAAAAACAATATTCCCCATCACCGGCGCATTGATTCTGTATACAGAACACTACGCTGACGATGGGGAACGGATATGGTGAGATATTTATTCTTCAGCAGGCTTCATGTTAGTATAAACAGTCTGCACATCGTCGAACTCCTCAAGTTTCTCTATCATCTTGTCGATAGTAGCTCGCTGTTCTGCGTCAACGTCTTTGAGGTCATTTGGTATGTAAGTAAATTCTCCACCGATTTCCTCGAATCCTTTATCCTCCAAGAAGTGCTGTATCTGTGCATACGACTTAGGATCGCCATAGATTGAGATTGTGGTCTCGTCCTTTTCCTCATCGTAGTTCTCGTCAAACTCGTCGTCTACGTTAAGGTCTATCAGCTCTAAGATAAGGTCGTCCATGTCGATATCATCTTTCTTCTTAAATGTGAAGACGCACTTATGGTCGAAGAGGAATGACAATGAACCAGTAGTACCGAGGTTACCAGAGAACTTATTGAATACTGAACGCACGTCAGCAACGGTACGTGTTGTATTGTCGGTCAGTGTGTCTACGAAGACAGCGATACCGTGAGGACCGTATCCCTCGTATGTTACCTCTTTGTAATCAGACTGATCCTTACCCATAGCGTTCTTGATAGCACGCTCAATATTATCCTTCGGCATATTCTCACGCTTACAAGTAGCGATGATAGAACGCAGTGTAGGATTTGTTTCAGGTTCTGGACCGCCTGCCTTTACAGCTATAGCAATCTGCTTTCCAAGACGTGTGAATGTCTTTGCCATGTGGCCCCAACGCTTCAGCTTTGTAGCTTTACGATATTCAAATGCTCTACCCATTGGTTTGTATATATTATTTTATTTTGGTTGTTATTATTTTATTTACTTATCGAAGCTCTGCGTTGAGCTGCTTCTTGAGGTTAGCTATGAGCTTGTTCATGATAGCATCAATCTGCTTGTCGCCCATTGTCTTCTCCGCATCTTGCAGTATGAAGTTGACAGCGTATGACTTCTTGCCTTCTGGCAGCTTGTCACCCTCGTATACATCAAACAGCTCTACTTTCTTAAGATGCTTCTTTTCTGTCTGGCGTGCTATGCGCTCTACTTCAGCAAACTCAACGTTCTTGTCGAGAAGTAACGCGAGGTCACGGCTTACAGCTGGATATTTTGGTACTTCCGTGAAGTGTACTGCAGCCTTCTTCACGGCATTGGTAGCCAGAGTCCAGTTTACGTCGGCGAAGAAGACGTCACGCTCTACGTCAGACTTGTTCAGTATCTTCTTGCTAACGATACCCATCTCTACATATACCTTGCCAGAACGGTCTTTTAAGGTTACGCCAGCGGCGAAGATATCGTTCTGTGACTTCTCTGCCACAAGCATTCCCTGCGGTATACCTATACGGCGAAGGATGTTGTCAACGTGTGCACGTAGCTCGTAGAATGTGCTGTCCTCGTCTGGATGAATCCATGATCCCTCTACACGCTTACCTGTAATCCAGAGTCCGAGATGGTTTTCTTCCGTGTATGCCTTCATCGGTTTCTCATCGTCACGCTTGGCATTATCATGGTGATAACAGTTGCCCACCTCAAAGAAACGCAGGTTTGCCATACGACGGTTAGCGTTACGCTTTATACTCTCCAATCCTCCGAAGAGCAGAGTTTGGCGCATTACGTTGAGGTCAGACGACAGTGGGTTTACAATCGTCACAAGCTTATCGGCTGGATATGAAGCCAAATCAGCGTAATAAGCTCCCTTTGTCAGTGAGTTGTTCAGTATCTCATTGAATCCTGCTCCAACGAGCTGTTCCGCAACAAGGTTCATCAGCTTGTGACGCTGGTCCTCAAAGCCCTTAACAACAAGTGACGACTTCAGCTGTGTAGGTATCTCCACATTGTTATAGCCATAGATACGGAGTATATCCTCAACGACATCACATGGACGCTGAACGTCTACGCGATATGCTGGTACAGTAATGTCGACGCCCTGCTCGTCTTCTGCGTTTATAACGATTTCGAGTGACTTCAGTATGCTCTTTATGGTGTCATTACCAA
>CAKQDQ010000138.1 GCA_934229335.1 uncultured Prevotella sp. | reverse complement strand
ATGTAGGAGTCACTGTATATACGCGGATATTGCCCCTGACTGGTTAACTTGTCAAACACCTCTTCAATGTTAGTCATATTGAAGTTACCGCACAAGCACAGGTTTTTTGCTTTCCAGTTGTTTCTGCGCAAGAATGGGTGTACGTATGTAATGCCACTCTTTCCTGTTGTGCTGTATCGCAAATGTCCCATATAGAGTTCGCCAGCAAATGCGAGATGTTCTTTTGCATATTCTACATCCTGCAGCTTCTCCTTTGGTATTCCCTTAAACTTGCCATGTACCGTAGCAAAGATTTCTTTTATCGCGTTGGCACCTTCAGCCCTTTCTCTGAACATATACTCATTACCTGGCTCCACGTTCAGTTTTACGGCAGCAAGTCCCGCGCCTTCTTGACCACGGTTATGTTGCTTTTCCATCATCAGGTACAGCTTATTAATGCCGTACAGCCATGTGCCATATTTTTCCTGATAATACTCTAATGGCTTCAGTAGGCGTATCATTGCTACGCCACATTCATGTTTTAAGGGCTCCATAATTTTTCTATTTATAATTCACAATGCATAATGCTTAATAAAACTTCCCTTTCTTATGAGATTATTTTAACAGCATACGTGCTTATGAACTATAGCGTTTGTTGTTTGTGTGTTGTGTGTTATTTTTGATTCGCGACGCATGAACTATAATCCACACGTCGCGAATTTGTGTTCTTTATTCTACCGTTACAGACTTGGCGAGGTTACGTGGCTGATCCACGTTAAGTCCCTTTGCCACCGCTACATGATATGACAGCAGCTGCAATGGTATTACGCTGAGCAATGGATCAAGGCACGCCAACGTCTCTGGCAGTTCTATTACTTCTTTCGCCATAGCCTTTACGTGTTCGTCGCCCTCGTTAGCTATTGCTATGATACTACCGTTACGTGATATCACTTCTTGCATATTTGACAGCGTCTTCTCATAAAGGTTGTGTCTTGTCGCTATGAACACGACAGGCATTTCTGCATCTACAAGAGCTATCGGGCCATGTTTCATCTCAGCTGCGGGATAACCCTCTGCGTGTATGTAACTTATCTCTTTAAGTTTCAAGGCTCCCTCCAACGCTACTGGATAGTTCCAACCACGTCCAAGATACAAGAAGTTACGTGCAAAAGTAAACGTCTTCGCAAGCTTCTCTATCTTGTCATTCTGCTCCAGCACCTTCTTTATTTTATCAGGAATACGCTGCAGCTCCTTGATAGTAGTCTCATACTCGTCCTGCTCCACTGTACCTTTCGCCATTCCGAGTGCCAGTGCTATCATGGCGAGTACCGTTACCTGTCCTGTAAACGCCTTCGTTGAAGCGACACCGATTTCTGGTCCTACGTGTATGTACGTACCCGTGTCAGACTCTCTCGCTATAGACGAGCCTACTCCGTTTACTATTCCGAATATCAAAGCCCCACTCTTCTTTGCCAGCTGTATTGCTGCGAGTGTGTCTGCCGTTTCACCTGACTGTGATATTGCCATCACTACGTCATCTGGTCCGATAACAGGCTCTGAGTATCTAAACTCACTTGCGTATGCAACCTCTACTGGTATACGGCAGAAGTGCTCTATCAATTGCTTACCTATCAGTCCCGCATGCCATGATGTACCGCATGATACTATCACCACTCTCCTTGCCTGCAACAGGCGACGACGACTGTTTGTTACGGCAGATAGTATCACCTGTGGCTCATGTGAATACGGAGATTCAACGATACGTCCGCTCATGCAGTCACGAAGCACATTGGGTTGATCAAAAATCTCCTTCAACATGAAGTGAGGATAACCCTCATGATCAAGCATTGAGAGGTCTACGTTTACCTCCTTTACTTCTGCGTTAGCGTGCTCACCATTCAGAGTCATCACCTGCAATGGTTTGCCACGCTCTATCACTGCCATTTCCTCATCGTTGAGATACACTATCTGCTTTGTATACTCAGCTATCGGTGAGGCATCTGAACCAAGGAAGAACTCAGAGTTATCGTCTACCACGCCTACCGCAAGTGGTGATGATTTACGGGCGGCTACCATTACCTCTGGGTGTCTTTTATCTATTACCGCTATAGCGTATGCGCCGAACACCTGTTTCAGTGCACCTCTCACTGCGGTAGGAAGGTCTACATCGTTTGACACCATCACGTACTCTATCAGCTGCACAAGTACCTCTGTGTCTGTCTCACTCTTAAACTCATAGCCACGTTCCTTGAGCTGTTCTCTCAGTGTGGCGTAGTTTTCTATTATACCATTATGCACAATGGTAAGATTACCACTCTGGCTTACGTGTGGATGTGCGTTCACTTCGCTTGGCACACCATGTGTAGCCCATCTTGTATGAGCTATACCTATAGTACCACTTACGTCTTTTCCTTCTGCGGCACGCTCCAAATCCGACACCTTGCCTTTTGCCTTATACACTTTCAATGCACCATCTTGTGCAGACAACATTGCGCAACCAGCAGAGTCGTAACCACGATACTCCAAACGCTTCAAACCTTTAATGAGGATAGGATATGCATCTCTATTTCCAATATAACCAACTATTCCGCACATATTTCTTTCGTTTTTATTTATGTTAGTCCTACGTTTACACTATCTCTTTTCAGAAAAAGGAGTCAATACGAAGGACATACGTCCCTCATACCAACTCCATAATCTCATCATATTATATTATTTTGTCAAACTTATCGCCAAAGTAGCGAGCGATATCAGCACGCTTGATATTGGTGTCCAGAATGTATATGAACTTACGTCAGCACTGCGCGCTTTCGCCTTATGCGGCTCTACGTAAACGATATCATTCTGTTCCAGATAGTAATAAGGCGAATTAAAGATGTTAGCATCGTTCAAATTATACCTTACCGCCATCTTCTGTCCATTTATATTCTCGCGTACCAATAATATATTAGGTCTCTTACCGTACACCGACAGGTCACCAGCTTGTGCTAATGCCTCTATTATGCTGATTCTTTCATTCTCAACATTCACGATTTTCGTACCTGTAACTTCACCTATCACCGTTACATGGAAGCTTGAATACCTTACCTTCACCACGGGTTTCTCTGTCTCAGAAAAATAAGGTTTTATGGCATTTGTCAACGCGTCTTCCACTTCTGGCCTCGTCATGCCTATTATCTTAATCTTTCCTACTACAGGAAAATTGATACAACCATCTTTGTCGACAATATATGAATACATACCTTTTCCCGCAGTAGAGTTACTAATAGTAGAACTGTACCTTGAGGATATATTCATATTAAAAGGTTCTGCCGCCTCAGGAGAGATAGACGACACGAGGATAGTCAGCTCATCATTCGCTTTCACACGCGCTTCAGGCACTACGACCTTCTGTGAAATATCAACAGAGTCAATGTTTTGGAAATATGTAACCTGCTTGGTCATCACACAACCAGAAAACATCACCGTCATTGCGCATAGAGCCGCTGCAACTAAAATTTTCTTCATTTGATATCTGGGATTATTTATTTTCGTTATTTTAATGTCCCGTCTATATGCGTTTACACCTTATTGGCGCACGCACACTATTTTCTTTGCAAAGTTACTACATTTTTTTTGTTTTGCAAATAATTAGCTTGTTTTTATTCAAAAAATCGTATCGTTTTGCCGCTACACTACCCTCTCGTCGCAATAGCACCGCTTTCGCTTTACGATTTAGTCCCTTTCGCAGTGCTATCTCTATGCTTTCGCAATGTAATCTCTATGCTTTCGGCACAGAGGTAAATTTACACACTTTTCTCTAACATATTTAACGTCTTCTACAATATGTTTCCATTGTCCTATTCTGTCTTTTGTATTTCAGAACAATTCCACTCTCTTTCACTTTAGGGCACAAAAATAGACAGGCTTAATAATATTGCATTTGCAACATCATAAACCTGTCTAATATCAATCAGCCTTGCTCTGATTTTCTTTCTTTCTGTATTCTTCTATAAAGCGATCTAACTTTTCTACACCCTTTGCCGTACATATTCCGCGTACCATCACGTACATATAACTATAAAAGAGGTCGCTAAACTTCAAATCGTCATATTTGTCGTCTTCACACAACATGTCTATTACGCCACCGCCTATACGGTTAAACACATTATAATCTATACTCGATAGAAAATATCCCTCTTCTACACCTTTTGCAAAGAACTGCGCTGATGCGGCACGCTGGCGTGCATGATATACGCCTATCACCTGCGCCACCTTGGGGTATTTCATTATATCTTTATAGAAATTAAAGTTTATGTTGGCAGCATCTTCTAACTGCATACACAGGAATCCTGTCAGCACGTCCATCGTATTATCGCTCTTTGCCACAAGCTCCTCCATGCGTTTATCGTGCTCCTGTTGACCTGTCTGTACCACTTCACACAACAAATCTTCTTTTGTCGCATACAATTCATACACTGTTCGCTTAGAAATGCTTAGGTTACGGGCTATATCATCCATCTTAACAGCACGTATTCCATACATCGCGAAGTTGCGTTGCGCCTCGGCTAATATAGCAGGACGCAAGCGTTGTTTATATGAAGTATATTCTTTCATTGTGGCAAAACGTGATTAACAATAGGACAATTCTGCAAACTTTTACCTTTACGTACAACAGTTATCAACTTATGTCGTTAGCGTATGCTGTTAGAATGGCAGGTCTTCAGAGCTATCTCCCTCTGCTGTTGGTGCCTGTACAGGGGCTGCCTGTGGCGCAGCTTGTGGCGCATTGTACTGAGGTGCGTTATACTGTGGCTGTGCTCCAGGCACCATCTGAGCATCAGCAACGGGACGAACATCAAAAGCGCGAATATCGTTAAACCAACGACCGTTCCACTCGTGAGCGTCAATATCAAATGACACTCTTACATTCTGACCTACCTGTATACCGAAACGGGTTAAACGTTCTTCACCAAAAACGGTAAAGACCATCTTACGAGGATATGCTGATTCTTGTGTTTCTATTACAAACTCTTGTGACTTCCATGGACCACGAGCACTTTCTCCGCTGCGCTCTGGCATGGCTGCAATAATTTTTCCTTGTACTTCCATTTCTTAATGTTACGTAAATATTTTTTCTTATTAACTTTTCTGTTGCGAAATTACTAAAAAAAAGGCGTATTGGAAAACTTTTCCATGTTTTTTTTGCATACGCCCTAACTTTTTTGTATTTTTGCATTGACAAAACAACATCACAGAGCTAACATTAAATAACAAAACGATAATAATGAGATTTACTCTTTCTTCTTCTGCGCTCAGCAGCAAATTGGGCACTCTTGCCAAAGTTATAAACTCAAAGAACACACTGTCTATACTTGACTGTTTCCTCTTCGAGATTAAAGATAGCACCTTGACTCTGACGGCAAGTGACAACGCTAATATGATGCGTTGCGATGTAGAGCTTAACGAATGTGACGGAGAGGGTGCTTTCTGCGTACCTAACCGCATTATGCTCACTTCTGTAAAAGAGCTGCCAGAACAGCCTCTGACGTTCGAGGTAGACAATAACACCAACAATATCAGAATGATTTACCAGAACGGTAACTACAACATCATAGGTCTGAGTGCAGACGAATATCCTACACAACAACCACTTGGAGGCAACTTCACGGAGGCTACCATCGCGGCTGGCACATTGGCTAAGAACATACAGCGCACTCTGTTTGCTACCGCCAACGATGAGCTGCGAATGATAATGAACGGTATCTACTTCGACTTCAAGCCTGAAAGCCTTAACGTTGTTGCGAGTGACGGACACAAGATGGTGCGTAACGTGGTGTTGTCATGTCAGACACCTGAAGCTGCGTCATTCATACTACCAAAGAAACCTGCTGGGTTGCTGCGTAGTGTTCTTTCTAACGACAGCGAGGACATGGTGACTATGAAGTTTAATGCCAACAACGCTGAGATCACATTCCCTGGCGGTATGGTGTCATGT
>CAKQDQ010000137.1 GCA_934229335.1 uncultured Prevotella sp. | reverse complement strand
GGGTAGGGATGATAACTGGCAATACATGACGTGGTACGCACAAGCTAACTATAACTGGCTTGGACGTTATTTCCTTCAAGCAAGCCTTTCTGCAGAGAGCAGTTCGCGATTTGGTAAAGATGCAGATGCTGGCGTACATCTCGGTGGCGTGACATGGGGGATATTCCCATCTTTACAGGCTTCTTGGGTTGTGACAAACGAGAAATGGGCTGGTAAGAAAATGCCTTGGCTTAACTATCTTAAATTGACTACAGGTTATGACATAAGTGGTAACGATGAGCTTGATTATTATGCAGCCCGTAGTTACATGACCTCTAAACTATATATTAATGGTGTGTCAGCTCTTTCAATAGAGGGTATAGGCAATACGCGTATCAAGTGGGAGACCACACGTCGTTTCAATGTAGGCTTCGACTCTCGCCTCTTGAACAACCGTCTTGCCCTTGGCTTCCGTTTCTTTACGAGTAGCACCAGCGACCTGCTTGCAATGCAGAGCCTCGGTTACCTCTCAGGTCTTGATAACAACTGGTCAAATGGTGGTAAGTTAAGGAACAAAGGCTTTGATGTATCTGCAACAGTTAGGGCTCTTGACCATAAAGACTGGAAACTTGAGGTAGGAGCAAGTGCTGGACACTATAAGAACCAGATAACGGAACTCCCTGACGGTAAGAATGCGATAGACAACACTTACTATGGAGCAACTATACGTTCACAGGTAGGTGAAGCCGCAAATCTGTTTTATGGCTACAAGACCAATGGCGTGTTCGCAACTTCTGAAGAGGCTAACGCAGCTGGGCTATATGTTCTTGGCAGCAACGGAATAACAAAGAGTTATTTCGGAGCGGGTGACATGAGGTTTGTGGATCAGAATGGTGATAACTGCATCGATGAGAAAGACCGTGTCGTTATAGGTGACCCTAATCCTGACTTCTATGGTAACATCTTCCTCTCGCTGGCATATAAGAGACTTCGTCTTGACGTTAACTTCAACTATGTAGTTGGTAATGATGTCTATAACTACCTGCGTTCTCAACTTGAGGGTGGTAGCCGTTTCCTCAATCAAACTACTAATATGCTTGCACGTTGGCAAACAGAGGAACAGGTAACGTCAGTACCTAAGGCTACCTTCCAAGACCCTATGGGCAATAGTCGTTTCAGTGATCGTTGGATAGAGGATGGCTCCTACCTTCGTCTGAAGAGTATGACCTTGAGTTATGACCTGCCTCTCAATACGACCTTTGTTCAGGGTATGCAGTTCTGGATTCAGGGTAATAACCTACTTACATTCACAAAGTATTTGGGAACAGACCCAGAGTTCTCTTCTTCTTCATCAGTGATAGGACAGGGCGTAGACCTCGGCATGGTAGGTCAATCAGCTTCAGTCGTTGCGGGTGTGAAGATAAACCTATAAGTATGTGTTTGAGATAATATAACCCTTTATATAAGGAATCATTATGAAAGCAAAACATTTTATATATGTCTGCGTAGTGCTATTAGCCCTCTCCGTATCTTCTTGCACTGATTTATTGGAGCAGGAGTCAAGTCATGTATCTTTTACAGACAATAAGCAGTTTAACGAGGCTGGTGACTCTATCTACGGTCTCACTGGTGTCATGCAGAAAGTTCAGGCTCTTGGTGACCGTACTGTGTTGCTTGGAGAACTGCGTGGCGACCTTGTCAATGTCACAGATGTGGCAGATGCAGATTTGCGTGAGATAGCAACGTTCACAGTCAGCGATGACAATAAGTATAACAGCCCTAAGGACTATTATGCAGTAATAAACAACTGTAACTTCTACCTTGCCAAGGTAGATACTACAGTAAAAGACAATCGTGGCAAGAGCTTCTTTATACGTGAGTATGCCGCTGTTAAGGCTTACCGTGCGTGGACCTACCTTCAGTTAGCCATTAACTACGGTAAGGTACCTTTCATTACCGAGCCTATCCTTACCAAGGACGCAGCCGATGCACAGTATCCTGTTAAAGACATAAAGGAGATATGCGATTACTTTATCAATGACCTCAAGCCATTAGCGAATGTGGACCGACCAGGACTTGGTAATATAGGTACCGTTGATTCTCGCTTGTTGTTTATCCCTATACATCTGCTTCTTGGTGACTTAAATCTTTGGGCGGAGCATTATGATGAGGCTGCACTCTCATATTACCGCTACATCACTACCGCCAACGGCAGTAACTCCTATTATCCAGTAAAGGCGCAACGTGTACAGTGGGCGAACAGTAACTGGACTATGCCTGTTGAATATGGCAACTACGCCCGTTCATTCTCTTCCGAGTCATGGAACGACGACCGCGACCTTATCATGATGATACCTGGCGACTCACTACCGTCACAAGGCAACTACTCTGAGTTAAGAAACATATATAACAGTACGTCTGCTAATGGCTATAAGGTGAGTGTAGTGCCATCACAGTCATTGCAGTCACTATCTGCTAAGCAAAGCAACAATATCATAAGTTCTGATCGTAGTCATGATATCATCTATGCTCCTACGGGGCTTGATAATAATCGCTCTGGCGATCTCCGTCTGCAAGCCGTTTGGAGTCATTATTCCTATGGCAGCAATGGTAACGTAACACAGATGCAGAACATCAGCAAGTTCTCTACACGCAATGTGCATATCTATCGTCGTACTATGGTTTATTTAAGACTGGCAGAAGCCCTTAATCGTGCGGGGTATCCACATTTCGCATATCAGATACTTGCGAGAGGCGTAAACAATGATGTCATTGAGCAATACGTCCTTCCTTATTGCACTACGGATGAGCAGAAAGCCTTTGTTCGTCAGTTCGATTTCCCAAGTACAAGCAATTCTGGTTACAGGGTGTTTGATATAGATGATATGGATGCCTCTTATAACACTATAGGCATACACTCACGTGGTTCTGGTTGGGCGTGTTACAATCAGAACTATCAGATGCCTGACGATGCGTCTCTTTCTGGCGAAGACCTCAAACAGTGGCAGATTGAGAAGGTGGAGGACATGATAGTAGACGAAAACGCATTAGAGTGCGCTTTTGAAGGAACAAGATATTATGACCTTCTTCGTGTAGCTCTCCGCAGAGACAATCCGTCATATGTCGCCGATAAGGTCAACGCGCGTAATGGTGAGAATAGTAGTGGAGTAGAGTCGGATCTCACGCAGAAACAAAATCTCTTTCTGCATTGGAACGGCAAGATAGGTTATTAGATATAGGTATTTCTTACCGCAACGAGGTGGTTATTCGTTCAATTTACAGGTTGACGAATAACCACCTTTGCTTTGCATCACATTCTCTTGGATTATAAAACGCAAAATGGTTAACTTTGCACTCGTTAGCTGAATAACAAATATCTGCCATGGCGTTGGCATTGATACAGTGATTATTAAGAATTTTTTTTTAGATTCGTAGTTAGTTAGTATAAAAGTTAGTAGTTAGTATTAAGTTAGTAACAATGGGTATCAGAGCTTCATCCTTTAGGTAAAAAGATCAGTATTCATTTCATAGGAATGGTAGTTTTTTTATTTCATTAGATTAGTATTAGTTAGTATAAGTTAGCAGGGTAGACACACTTTCTGGTAGGGTAAAAATGATTGTATGCGGATATAAATAAGCTAAACAGTAATGACAATAATATATGAAGAGTAAAACATTAATAGCAGGACTTGTTATGGTTGCGCTATCATGCGTTGCCAAACCCCAAACCAACGTAGGGTATCCTTATTCTCAGGTACCATTTACGTCAGTAAAGATTGCCCCATCGTCATTTTGGGGCGATCGCATACGTGCGGTGCGCGAGGTGACTATACCTTTAGCGTTCAGTAAATGTGAGAGTGAACATCGCTATCGTAACTTCGAAATGGCGGCATACACACTACAGCATCCTGGGCATAAAGGTTTGGAAACACCAGAGTGGGATGTCGCGAAGATAATGGGATTATCCTTTGATGATACCGATGTTTATAAAACCATAGAGGGTGCCAGTTATGTACTTCAGACATATCCTGACAAGAAGTTAAAAAACTATGTTGACTCTGTGCTTAACATCGTAGCGGCAGCGCAAGAACCCGACGGTTATCTGTATACCGCTCGTACCATCAATCCCAAGCATCCTCATGGATGGTCTGGCACGAAGAGGTGGGAGAAAGAAGAAGACCTTAGTCATGAACTATATAACCTTGGTCACATGGTCGACGCTGCTTGCGCCCACTATCAGGCTACTGGTTCCAGAAAGTTTCTTGATATAGCGTGTCGCTACGCAGATTGTGTAGTAAAGGAAGTCGGTCCCAAAAACGGGCAGGCTCATGTAGTGCCTGGACACCAAATAGCAGAGATGGCATTAGCTCGTCTTTATGTTGTTACTGGTGAGCGTAAATACCTTGATGAGGCGAAGTATATGCTTGATTATCGTGGCAAGACAGGATGGAAGAAAGACTACTCGCAGAGTCACATGCCTATTTTAGAGCAGACGGAAGCTGTGGGTCATGCCGTAAGGGCAGGTTATATGTATGCTGGTATGGCAGATGTAGCAGCACTTACTGGTGATAGCGCATATATCAAGGCGATAGACAATCTTTATGAGAATATCGTATCAAAGAAGTACTATCTCACGGGTGGTGTGGGTGCACGTCATTGGGGAGAGGCGTTCGATGCAAACTATGTGTTACCTAATCTCACTGCATACAACGAGACCTGCGCAGCTATTTCCATGGTATATCTCTTCCATCGTATGTTTCTGCTGCACGGTGACGCTAAATACATAGACTGTCTTGAGCGTACATTATATAATGGAGTAATAAGCGGAATGTCAGTAGACGGTGGAAAGTTCTTCTATCCTAACCCTCTCTCTGCCGATGGTAAGTACAAGTTTAATGCTGACAATACCAACACGCGCCAGCCATGGTTCGGCTGTGCTTGCTGTCCGTCAAACCTTTGTCGTTTCATCCCATCTGTCCCCGGTTACATCTATGGCGAGCATGGCAACGAACTGTATGTAAACCTTTATATGCCAAACACGGCAACCGTCAATGTGCAGGGCAAGAAAGTAACACTAACGCAGACTACGGAATATCCTTGGAATGGTGATGTTGCCATAAAGGTTAACGAGTCGAAGGCAGGGCAGTGGGTCCTGAAGGTGCGCATACCAGGGTGGGTGCGTGGCAACGTAGTGCCGAGCGACCTCTATAAGTATAGCGACGGTAAGACGTTAGGATATACTGTGAGTGTTAATGGACAGGCTGTTAGCGACTCTATCGTCAATGGATACGTCTCCATAAATCGTAAATGGCGAAAAGGCGATGTAGTGCGCTTGCACTTTGATATGGAGCCTCGTATGGTAACAGCCAATGAAAATGTGGCTGCCGACCGTGGCAAAGTGGCTATAGAGCGCGGACCGTTGGTATATTGCGCTGAGCAAGCTGACAATGCTGGCATTGATGTGCATTATGCTTATTTGGGTGGTAAGCCAACCTTCGTGTTAGGCGATTACAGTGTAACAAACACCGAAGGCAACGGCAAGCAGTTCGTTGTTAAGTCACTTCTTGCCAAAGGCGTTCAGGTGATAGGGACAACAACAGACGGTAATGTCACGGTACGTAACACCCAACTGCGTCTTATTCCTTATTATGCATGGAATCATCGTGGCGTTGGCAAGATGGATGTATGGTTTGCTAACTCCCTGCGTGGTTTAGCAGAGTAATATGTGTCTGAGATAAGTTCTTTGCAATACATAGATTGAGGAGACGGTATCTTCTTTGTTATAGAAGTATAACCGTCTCCTTTTTATGTGTGTGAAATATTATTATAGCACACAAAAAGGAGATACCTCATAGTATCTCCTTTTTGCGTTTCAAGATGAGCTTGATATTTGTCGCCCCAGTCGCCCCTTCGACTGTAGGGAGAAACCCTACGATCTGTCGTTGGTGATAGAGCAGATAGAAACAAAAAAGGAGATACCTCATAGTATCTCCTTTTTGCGCTTCAAGATGGGCTTGAACCAACGACCCCCTGATTAACAGTCAGGTGCTCTAACCAACTGAGCTATT
>CAKQDQ010000136.1 GCA_934229335.1 uncultured Prevotella sp. | reverse complement strand
GAAAACAGACGCGCCAGAGTGAAGATTATCGTGCCACACGATAAGGGACAGTCACAGGCTACAAGTAATGTCTATGCCTGTCACTACGACATTACATATATGAGGGCGGAATAAAATACATCTACCACTCTGCCTACAGCCCCCAACTCCATTGCAAAACGAATAACACGTAAGACATAAGCCACTACGTTTATCAATCCATCCAACAAAGACTTGTAACACTTAACAAATAAAGATTAGAGAATATGTCACTGATTAAATCCATTTCAGGTATCCGCGGCACCATCGGTGGACCAGCAGGTGATACCCTTAACCCATTAGACATAGTAAAATTTACGTCAGCTTACGCAACATTTATACGCAAGTCAACTACTAACGGCAGCAACAAAATTGTTGTAGGACGCGACGCTCGCATCTCTGGAGAGATGGTAAAAAATGTTGTTTGCGGCACATTATTAGGCATGGGCTACGATGTTATCAACATAGGTCTTGCCTCTACTCCAACAACCGAACTTGCCGTAACGATGGCAGGAGCTGACGGTGGCATCATTATCACCGCATCACATAATCCACGTCACTGGAACGCCCTTAAACTATTGAACAACAAAGGCGAATTCCTTACAGCTGCTGACGGTGCAGAAGTACTCGCAATAGCAGAAGCAGAAAGCTTTGAATACGCTGACGTTGACCACCTTGGCAAATACAGTGAGGAGAGCTTTGACCAGCGTCATATCGACGCAGTGATGAACTTAAAGCTCGTTGACGCAGAAGCTGTTAAGAAAGCAGGCTTTAAGGTTGTCGTAGACTCTATAAACAGCGTAGGTGGTATCATACTCCCTCCATTGCTTGACCGCCTCGGCGTAGAATACAAGTTCCTCAATGGAGAAGCAAACGGAGACTTCGCACATAACCCAGAGCCATTAGAAAAGAACCTCTCAGGTATCATGGACGAGCTGAAGAAAGGCGGTTACGACCTCGGAATCGTTGTAGATCCTGACGTAGACCGACTGGCATTTATCTGTGAAGACGGTAAGATGTACGGTGAGGAATACACTCTTGTCAGCGTGGCAGACTACATATTGTCTCACACTCCAGGCGCGACAGTAAGCAACTTGTCAAGCACTCGCGCTCTGCGTGACGTTACAGAGAAGCATGGTTGCGTATACAGCGCAGCGGCTGTAGGTGAAGTTAACGTAACAACAAAGATGAAAGAAGTTGGTGCTGTAATCGGAGGCGAAGGCAATGGCGGTGTCATCTACCCAGAAAGTCACTATGGTCGTGACGCTCTCGTAGGCATTGCACTGTTCCTTTCTTCTCTTGCACAAAAAGGAATGAAGGTAAGTGAACTGCGCAAGACATTCCCTGAATACTTCATCGCCAAGAACCGCATTGACCTTACACCAGAGACAGACGTAGACGCACTGCTCGCTGAAGTTAAGAAGATGTATGAGTCACAGCCTGATGTTACAGTAAACGACATTGATGGCGTTAAACTTGATTTCCCTGACAAATGGGTTCACCTTCGTAAGTCAAACACAGAGCCTATCATTCGCGTTTACAGCGAGGCACATACCATGGAGGAAGCTGATGCCATCGGCAAGAAAATCATGGACATAGTATATAGCTATACTAAGTAATTATTAGAAAAAAAACAATATTAAACCTACGGGAAAGCCTTTAATAAAGCTTTCCCGTTTATAGTAATCTCTCGCCCACCACAGTGAGACGCCCCAATAACTACCGAAACTACTTATTCGAAATGAAAAAGATACTAACGTTACTACTTCTCAGTTGTATAGCGTTAACGACGCTGGCGCAACACCAACGTACCATAAACGTGATTGGTGACTCATACACAGCCAACCACAAGAACCCCAAAGAAGAGACATGGCACTACAAAATGGCACAAGCCATGGGCATGAAATACAATAACTACGGAAGAAATGGTGCTTGCATTGCCTTTGACAGAACCCACGATGGAAAATATAACTTCGGTCCTGCCATTTACACAAAAGCT
This sequence comes from uncultured Prevotella sp., assembly GCA_934229335.1. Taxonomy (GTDB): domain Bacteria; phylum Bacteroidota; class Bacteroidia; order Bacteroidales; family Bacteroidaceae; genus Prevotella. The sequence continues at coordinate 4,059 of CAKQDQ010000136.1, read as the reverse complement.
AAATTAATGGATCCGACAGCAGACTACGTGCTAATAATAGCAGGTCACAACGATGCCGAAAAGATAAAGGATAACACCGACTCCCTAAAGATGTTCAAAGACTCACTCTCTTTGTTCATAAAGAATATACGCACACAATGCCCTAAGGCAAAGATTGGATACGTAACGCCTTGGTACATTGACCGTCCTGGATTTGCTGGAGTATGCAAGGTAATTCAAGAAGTATGCAGTCAAAACAACATTCCAGTACTTTACAATTACACTGAAGACTGCATAATAAAGGTGCGCGATGCCAATTTCAGAAAGAAGTATTTTCAAGGTCCTAACGACACTGCCCATCTTAACAAATACGGTCACAACCTGTTTCTTCCTATTGGAACAGAATGGTTCAACACATACATGAAATCCTCTGACGGTGTTTCTATAGCCCCATATTATGAAGGTAAGAAAGCCGCCATAAGCTTTACCTACGATGATGGTTTAGCAGAACACTACACATTGGTAGCACCTAATCTTGAGAAACGCGGTTTTCGCGGTTCATTTTGGATTATAGGCAACATGGTAGGAAAGACAGAAACAAGCCATGGTGCACGACTAACATGGAAACAAATAAAGGAAATGGAGAAGAAAGGACATGACATTGGCAGTCACTCCTGGAGCCATCCTAACTGCATAAAAGTAGGATTCGAGACTTTCATGCAAGATGTTTACCGTAACGACTCTGCCTTTAATGCCAACCTCGGTCACTCACCTATGACATTTGCATATCCATATAACGCCATGACAGCACAGGTAATACAAGCCGTTGACAACGGAAGGATAGGCTCACGACAGTTTCAAGTGGCACAAGGACAACAGAACAACAAGACTACTTTGCCCAAAATGCAAATCTGGCTTGACGAACTAATAAAGCAAGGAGCATGGGGAGTGACCATGACTCACGGCATAACGGAAGGTTATGACAAATGGTATCACCCAGAAGAACTATGGCAATTCTATGATTATGTCAAGGCACACACAGATGAAGTATGGGTAGGTACATTCGCAGAAGTAATGGCATACAGAAAAGAACGCGATGCAACCTTCTTTACTGTAGAACATAAAGGTAACACAATGTTGATAAAATTCGACAACAACCTTAACAAAAAGATTTTTAATCACCCCCTAACTTTCTGCATAGAGCAAAACGGAAAGAAAAGATACGTAAACGTTAAGCCATCCAAGGGCACAATAAAAATAAATGTAGGTTCTTAAAATCATCACTCTACAAGAACACTATTTCACCTGTTTGACTACTTTATCTATTAGGTTTATCATAAAGACAAAAGCCGTTCTAATTCCATCACGGAGTCAGAAACGGCTTTTTCTTGTTTGCAAGTGCACCTTAATCACTATTCTTACAACTGTTTTCCTACTACAAGTTCTACAAACAAAGGCTGCATAGGTGCGTCAACAGCCATTTTCAAGCGTATTAATTAGTTAAATAACTACATGCTGTTTTGTATATTGGTATCTATTTTTTGTGTTATCCTAAACATGATGCAAAGTTAATAAGAATATGAATAAGAAAGGATATATCTAATCTCTAATAAACTTCATTCTGTATCTTTCTCTCCCCAAAAGTCGCCTGCTTACCAAACATTCTTAGTTCAAAAACGTAGAAAAAGTATCATTAATGAGATTTTTTTTACCTTATCCCAGCATAATAATATTATTTTTGTATAACTTTGCAATATAATTAAGAACTAAACATGCCATTCATAAAACATTTTCTATACATAATTTTTTTGGCGATATGCTGCACTCTGACCACGACCAAGGCGGTAGCGAAGCAGGACAATACGGCAAACCTGCTGCGCTTTCACCACTTTGACATTGGTGCAGGACTGCCAGACTACCGCATATCAGACATTGCCGAAGACAGAAACGGTGACCTCTGGTTCTCAATGATGAACGGTCTATGTCGCTTTAACGGTTATTCCATAAAGATATACACTCCAGGCAAAGGCGAGCATGACGTTCCAGACAACCGCACCGCGCACTTTTTCCTCGACAAAAAAGGTTCCCTGTGGATTTTCTTCAAAACCTCACAGCTGTATGTTTACTACAGATATGAGAGCGATGACTTCGTCAAGATAGACGAAGCAATGGTTCCTGTCAACATAAAAAAGACTCTGAGCAAGAAACATTACGAGGCAATAGCATACCAGCAACACTCCTGGAAGAGAATAAACAAAAGACTTGTGCAATATACCAAAGGCGTGAAGGATTCCATTATATACCAAGGCAGCATTGCCGCTCAAGCCAAACTTGATGCGCAAGACGTTTATGCCATCTACTTGAGCAAAGACAATAAACTATGGGTTGGCACCGCCAATAACGGCATATACTACGCCTTCACAGGCAATAACGCGCCTAAAATATTCTTGCCAGAAGCAAGTAAGTCGATAAGAACTCTCTGCAGCGATGGCAACAACGGGCTTTTCATAGGTTACGACCATAATGGCATAGCATATTCTGACGACAAACGCTCCGTGACATCCACCTACCACTATCCTGGTGAAACGAGTCAACAAGCAGGAAAGGTAAGACACCTCATGCTTGACTCTAAGAAAAGACTGTGGATAGCCACCATTTGCGGAATATATGTCAATACTGACGGAAAAGAATCCTTCAAGCACATCATGTTCAAAAAGGACTCTACCAACACCTATAACCGTGTTTACAAACTCATAGAAGACAGAAAGAGAAAATGCGTTTGGGCGGCTACGTGGAGCGGATTAATTTCTCTTAATCCTAAATCATTCAATGTAATAGGAACGCCCGACACCATAGCGAAGAAGATTCATGACATAACGCTGACCTCCGACGGCACAATATGGATTGCATCAGAAAACGGAATATACAAGCGTAAGGACAATATTACTACCTTAGAGTTGCCCGATCGTATTTGTTACGTCATCAGCATGGCAGACGACGGCACCGTATGGTGTGGCACATCAAACGGTGTAGTATACAAAAGAAATGGAGAAAGCAACTGGCACGATGCCCTAAAAGACGAAACGACAAACCTATGCGTAAAAGGATTAATATGCAAAGGCAGATACGTTTACGTTGCTGCTGGCAACCTACTGACACGTATAGACAACCTAACGCTAAGAGCTGAGATAGTAAGCACTTACGAACACGATTTTGCCGAGGGCGCATATTTTCTGAACCCAATGACTAAAGAAATACTCTTTGGCAGTGAACAGGGCATACTCGCCATTGACTCTAACGTAAATGTGCCAAAAACGATAGAGGGTAATGACAAGAAAAGCGTTTATATCACACTACTTATCATAGCGTTGTTAGGCTGCACCGCAGGCGCATGGCTATTCGTTAAAAGAAAGAAGCAAAGCAAGAAACAACCACAAGACGCAATAGCACTACAGCCCAGTGCCACAGAGACGACTCTACATGACGACCAAGCCACTCAGGACTACGCCCAAACACAGAAGAAGGAGTTTATCGATAAAGCACAGCATTTAATGACGCTATACCTCAAGGACCCTGACTTCGGAGTAAACGAGTTCGCCAACGAGATGGCAATGAGCCGAGCACAACTGTTCCGCAAGATGAAAGCGGCAACAGGACAAACGCCTATGGACTTCATCATGTCGCAACGAATAAACCAAGCTGTGGAACTGTTACGCACCACAACACGTTCTATTAACGACATCGCATTGATGTGTGGATTTAACGATGCCTCCGCATTCCGCCGTAATTTTCAGAAGATACACGGCGTAACGCCATCACAATACCGCAACAGCGACAATAAGACCGACAAACAAAAGGAGGAATAACACCCTCCTATTTGTCACCAATGAATGAAAGGTAATATGGTAATAAATAGAAATCAATAACCAACTTACACTGCTTACTTAATAACTGTAAGTCACACAACGAAAAAAGGACATCCCTATTGGAATGTCCTTTTTTCGTGAGCCTCTTGTCGGATTCGAACCAACGACCCCGAGATTACAAATCACGTGCTCTGGCCAACTGAGCTAAAGAGGC
>CAKQDQ010000135.1 GCA_934229335.1 uncultured Prevotella sp. | reverse complement strand
GGGCTACTCTGTACTGCTGTTTGACGGACAACTTGACACCGCCACAACGTCTATGTTTGAGCAGAAGTTTGAAAAGAGCCGTTTCACACGTGTTGACGCTGACATCATCGACCGCCTTATTCCTAAGGAGGAAGAGAAGAAGGTTGACCTTAGCAAAGAAGATACCGACAAATTGACAGAGGCGTTTAAGGGTAAGTTGCCTACTATCGACAAGGTGAACTTTAATGTTGAGGTTAAGGCTCTTGGCGAGACTGCCGCCCCTGTAGTGTTCACACAGAGTGAGTATATGCGTCGTATGAAGGATATGTCACGCTATCAGAGCGGTATGGCATTCTACGGTGAGATGCCTGACACATACAGCGTAGTGCTGAACAGCGACAACAAGCTCATCAAGGGCGTTCTGGACGGTAGCGCGAAGGAGGACACTGTTCCACAGTTGATTGACCTCGCACTGCTACAAAACGGTATGCTGAAAGGTGAGGCTCTCGATAAGTTCTTAAAGAGAACGCTGAACCAACTCTAACACAACGGTGACACGGTGATACCGTGGCTTAAAACGATTTCAATGTTTCGTACATTACATTATATACCCCTGTTCTCCATCTTGCTGTTTCCTACAGGAAGCGGCAGGTGGGGAACAGGGCTTTTGCGTGCTCAGCGCAACATCGTCTACACTGACCAGATAGCATCGCTACAGGTAGTGGCAGGAACGCGATGGCAGGATATGCCTATCATTAGGCTTAACGGCAATGAACCCGTAAACATCAGTTTCGACTGGCTGTCTCATTCGTACTGCCGACTGTCATACACGGTAACACACTTGGAAGCAGACTTTACACCGTCTGACGCTGTCTTTACCAGTGACTACTTAGAAGGATTTGAAAGCGGACTGACGATTGATGATTATCAGCAGTCTATCAACACATTGCAGGATTACACTCACTACCGTCTACAGATTCCGAACGACAAATGCCGACTGACGATGAGCGGCAACTACCGACTGGATATTACCGATGACGACAATGGTGGAGAGGTGCTCGCAAGTGTGTTCTTTATGGTTAACGAAGCGAAAGTTACACCTACCATGGCGATGACGGTTAACACCGACATTGACGTAAGACACAGTCACCAACAGATTGAATTGGATGTAGATTACACGACACTTAACGCCACCGATGTACGCCGACAGGTAAAGGGGTACGTTTTACAAAACAGACGGTGGGACAACGCACGCACACTGCCAGAAGCCTCTCGGGTGTCTCCTCGAGAAATGGAATGGACACACTGTCGCGACCTCATTTTCGACGCTGGTAACGAATACCACAAATTCGAGATTCTTGACATTCACCGTAACTCGATGAACGTGGAGAACAACGTATGGGACGGTAAGGACTGGCACACTATGCTGTGGGCGGATTACAACCGTCCGTCATACGTATATGATGAAACGGCAAATGGTGCTTTCTACATACGTAACAGTGACAACATTGAGAATGACGTCACGTCAGAATATGTACTGGTTCACTTTACGTTACAGTCTCCCCTACTCCCTCACCGACTTTTCGTTAACGGTGATTGGACTAACGACCGCTTCTTGCCACAATACGAAATGCACTACGACAATGACCGTAAGGTTTACGAAGGAATAGTACCCTTGAAATACGGTTACTACTCTTATCAGTATCTCATGCTGAAAGAGGGGGAGTATGATGAAGATGGTACGAACAGCACTGTTCCTACTATTCCTCCAACGGAAGGCTCATTCTACGAAACACAGAATACATACAACGCACTAATATACTACCGAGGCACTAACGACAGAGCTGACAGACTCGTGGGAGTGGCAACAGTAAAATAAACAATATGCTACAAATACATACTAAAGACAGCTACGGCACTATTACAGCTGATAAGAACCTACACCTTGCCTTCATTGGCAGAGACATGGTACTACGTAAAGACGGCAGCACACTGCAACAAGATGACATCATTAACCTCATGAACACTATGCCGCACGACATTCTGTTCACCGAGCCAGAATACCGCATAACAGCTCTTGGTATTCCGCGTAAAGACGCTGAGGGCAAAGAGATTGCACCACTTCTGCCAAAGGAATACATTATACGTTCTATCCGCCTATATAACGCGGAACAGACTGAAGAAACGGTAACACGCATCTCTCGCGCCAAAGGACTTACGGAATGGCTGCGCAACACAAAGTTCTGCTCTTGTTGCGGTGCACCTCTCACGCCCCATGCTACACAGACAGCGATGGAATGTAAGCAATGCGGCAAAATAATATTTCCTCGCATAGAGCCTTGCATCATAGTACTCGTGAGACGCGGCGACGAAATGCTATTGGCACGCCACGCCCAACGTAATCAGGACATCTACGCCTGCATAGCGGGATTTATGGAGGCTGGCGAAACAGCAGAACAGGCGGTGAAGAGAGAGATAATGGAAGAAACGGGACTTACCGTTAAGAACATCAAATACTTCGGATCACAGAGTTGGCCATTCCCAGCACAGATGATGATAGCATTCACCGCAGACTATGAAAGCGGCGAACTGAAGATACAAGAGAGTGAAATTCAGCACGCTGCATGGTTTCATAAAGATGAATGTCCTGCCACACCACAACCAGGCTCAATAGCATACAGACTTATACATTCTTTCTGATATAGAGTTCTATAATGCAGTTTATTTGTTACATAAAACACAAAACTCTCGCTTATTAAAGAGAAAAGTATTAACTTTGCATACTTATTGGATTAAGTGACGATGAAAAATAAATTGGTATAATTTATGTCATAGATTTTTGAGATAGTTTGAAGACATGAAGAAGGAGAACTCCGTGAAACGCCTGAGCCAAGCGAAGAATGTTATGCATTGTGACTGATGAATGGCTTCAAAATATCCAAAAAGATATGGCAAGGCGACAATACCATATATATTATTATTTATTCCGTTAAATTGTACCAAGTTATTTTTTATCGTCACTAAGAAAAGAAATAACAAAAATAAAATACCTATAAAAGAAAGAAATGATTTATCTTGACAGAAACGAGTTCAACTTCAAGCCTTCACAGAAGGTTATTGATGCAATAAAGAACTTCGACCCAGAGACCCTTTGCTTCTACACACGTATTTATGATGAAGGCAAGAAGAGTGTCGTTTCCGTAAAACTCAGTGAAATATACGGCGTACCTGAATCACAAGTGCTTATTGGTTATGGTGGCGAGGACATTCTTAAGAATGCTGTTCACTATTACCTCTCTACTGGTGGTAACAACACTATCATGATTCCAGAATTTTCTTGGTGGTACTACAACCGCATAGCTGGTGAGTGTGGCGGTACATTTGAGATGTATCCTCTCCATGAGACTGGTGACACTTTTGCTTACGACGTTGATGAGGTAATAGAATACACTAACCGTATTCACCCACGTATGCTTCTTCTCGCCTCTCCTAACAACCCTACAGGCAACTGCCTTTCTTCTGAGGAACTGGGCAAGATAATGGAGAACATACCGGCTGACACCATGGTGCTGGTTGACGAGGCTTATGCTTCATTCATTACAAACGACACTTCTTACGTTGCTCCACTGGTGATGAAGTACAACAACCTCATCATCTCACGCACTCTGTCTAAGTTCTATGGTCTGCCAGGACTGCGTATGGGCTTCGGTTTTATCGGCAAAGGACAGGAAGGCTTCTTGAACTATGCTAACAAATATCTTGGCTACAACCGTTTCAGCGAGGCTGTGGCTCTTGCTGCTCTTGACAGCGACGAACACTACCGCAAGGTTGCTGACGACATGGAATGGGATCGTCAACTGTTCAAGAAGGAATTAGGCGACCTGCCTGGCTTCAAGGTTTACAAGAGCGTGGCTAACTTTATCCTCGTAAAATATCCTGTTGAGATAAAGGAGAAGTTGCAGAAGGAACTGGCTGACCTTGGTTACAAGATTAAGTTTATGGGTGACAAGGGTCTGGAGGATTGTCTGCGTATCACTCTCGGACAGCCTGAGCAGATAAAGGTTGTGGTTGACACCATTAAGAAAGCTTATAACGGTTAAGGACATTTTGACACCTAATTATATTATATTATAATGAAGGCTATTATTCTTGCAGCGGGCATGGCTTCACGCCTTCGCCCGCTGACACTTAATACTCCCAAGTGTTTGCTTAACGTAGGTGAGAGACCTCTGCTGCAACGTTCAATGGACGCTATCATACAGAGTGGCGTAAAGGACTTCGTCATTGTAACGGGGTATCTGCACGAAATGATTGAAGACTTCGTGACGAAGCATTATGGCGACACTATCAACGTAAAGTTTATACATAATGACGTGTATGACTCTACCAACAATATTTACTCTCTGTGGCTGGCACGCCCTGAGGCTGACGGAGAAGACTTCTTGCTTCTTGACAGTGACCTGCTGTACGACCCACAGATTGTGGCTAAGGTAGTAAACAACAGTAGTGCTAACATACTGACACTCATCAAGCACGAACTTGGCGAGGAGGAGATGAAGGTAGTGACGGACAAGGAGGGCACGATAAAGGAAATAAGCAAGACTTGTAACCCTGCCGATGCTGCAGGAGAGAGTCTGGGCATTGAGAAAATCGGCAAGGACTACTCTACCGCTCTCTATCGTGAATTGGAGACAATGATGAATAAGGAGCATCTCGAAAACAAATTCTATGAACTGGCTTTCGAGAGACTTATACCGCAAGGACATACTTACACCGTACTCAACGTAACGGAGTTCTTCTCATGCGAACTCGACACCGTTGAAGACTTTGAAAACGCTAAGCAGAAGATTCCTGCTGAATTATTTTAGTTGTTTGGTGAATTTGTCGTTTGGTTGTTTTGTTATTGGGGAACATTAGGGATATTAAACTAATGTGACTTTTATACATTTATCCCACAAACAACCAAACGACTAACGACCCAACTAAACGACAAATTACAAAACAACCCCAACAATGATTGAAGGATTTAAGAAGACTCTCAAGTCGTCGGAGACAGAGGACTGGCTTGACTATCGCTTTGTGCGTCCGCTGAGTTATCTGTGGGCTTGCCTTTTCGCACGCCTCGACATTCACCCTAACACCGTTACTATACTGTCAATGATTATCGGTGCCGCCAGTTGCATATTCTATGCTCACGGCAGTTATTACTACGAAGGCACTTACGGACTGATGATGAATATCATCGCCATACTGCTCCTTATATGGGCGGACATCTACGACTGCACCGATGGACAGTTGGCACGTATGACTGGTAAGAAGAGCCAGATGGGACGTATACTTGATGGTGCGGCAGGATTTGTATGGTTTGTACCTATCTATCTCGCACTGGTGTACCGCTTCTATGTTCACCACGATTTAGAGTTCTCATGGCTCGGCATTGCCGACACTGAGATGAACACGATGATAGCGACAGGCGTAGTTCTGATACTGGCTCTCATCTCTGGTTTTATGGGAATGGGCGGACAGCAGCGACTTGCCGACTATTACATTCAGATTCACCTCTTCTTCCTCAAGGGAGAGAAAGGTAGCGAACTGGACAACTCTGCCAAGCAGCAGGAGATTTACGACAATACTCCTTGGGAAGGCAACAAGATTTGGAAGACGTTTCTGAAATCTTACGTTGGCTACACTCAGAAACAGGAGAAGCAGACACCGCAGTTTCAGAAGTTTATGGCTCTGCTGAAGAAGAAGTATGGCAGCGAAGGCAATATGCCTGCTGAGGTAAGAGAGGAATTTCATGGATACTCTAAGTCGCTCATGGGACTTAACGCCATGCTAACTTTCAACTTCCGTGCTGGTATGTTCTTCATCTTCTGTTTGGCTGACATCCCTGTAGCGAACTTCCTCTTTGAGATTATCGCTATGCAGTTGCTCACTAACTACATAAACTACCGACATGAGGCATACTGCAAAAAGATGATTGCGAAACTTGAAGCATAAACTAATGAATTAAAAAGTTTAAAAATGAAGAATTAAAAGTTATGATTACCAATGTTTGGACGTAAGACGTAACCATTCAGCGAAAATCAGTATATAGTACTTATTCGTTTTTTGACGTATTAAGCGGGCTGTAGG
>CAKQDQ010000134.1 GCA_934229335.1 uncultured Prevotella sp. | reverse complement strand
ACGCCACGACTTACATCGTTGTTACCAGAGCTAACATTAGACAACATCCCCGCCAACAGCGCATTGTCGAGCATAGAAGAATACAGCAACTGTTTCTTCATACTTTCCGTCAACTGTTCGTATGACGTTACGCCATAGGGATTGCTTTGGAAGAACCTTGCGAAAGCTTCATCATTGGCAGGAAAAACAGTCTTACTACCTGTTCTTGAGAGTACGTCGTCGTACCCCAAGTCCTTAACCAATCTCAAGTACGTGTTAAACGTACCACTCAGATGAGACCCCGAGCTAAGTTCTTCATAGATACTCCCGCCGAGCCATTCAGGCTTCGAACCCTCAGGCAGCAATGTTTCCTTCTGACAGGAAGTCATAATACCTAAGCATACGAGAGACACACTTAGAAAGAGTTTTTTCATAAAGATTGATATAGTTAGTTATATTTATTTATAATACTAATATTCAAGATATTACAGTATTTTAGTCACAATTAATTGGTAAAATGCAATGTGGGTATTACAATTCAAACTGCAAAATAACAAAAAAAAAATGAAATATGCAACTTTTTAACATTATAATTCTCTATCAGTAATGTTAAAATGGAATTCTTGTAATTTTGTAGGTATTAATAACAATTTGTTTGTTTTATAGTTATTTACTGGTGGTTATGCTGGCAAGGTAAGAACAGAAAGAGGATGGGATGGCAGCAAAAAAGAGAAACGAAAAGAATTGTTAAAGGACGAAGGGACGTTGACGTAAAAACGTCAACGCACAAGGAGGTTGGCAACGGGAAGATAAATGAAGAATGAAGAATGAAGAATGAAGAATATATAGAGAAAGGAATAAAGGAATAAAGGAATAAAGGAATAAAGGAATAAAGAAATAGAGGAATAGAGAAATAGAAAATAAAAATAGAGAACGGAGAATAAAAAAAAATCCCGTCCACAAGAAATGTGAACGGGATTGATACCATTATGTTTACTACTTCAAGAGTTTGGCTTTACTTAACGAAAGCAGCACCCTTCTTGATGTAAATCTGTCCCTTAACAGTAGAGTTAACCTTCTGACCTGCTACATTGTAGATAACATCATCCTCAGAAGCGTTCTCTGCATTCTTAACAGAGTTAACAGCTGTTGGCTCAGCAGCGATGTTGTCAATTACGAGGTTATCAAACCAGCAACGACGATCTGCGTTGTTATAGTCAGAGAAGAGAACAAACTTAGAGATAGGCTCAACAGACTTCATCTTTACAGTCTCAGTCTTTACAGTGCCCTTAGAACCGCTTGTTGTGCAATATACCTCTCTTGTACCGTAATCTATAACGATGTCGAAGTGCGTGCAGTTAGACTCAGCAGCAATAGCAGCGTTAGAAGTAGAACCAGAACCTACACCGTTAATCTTGTGATTATAGTCAATACCCATTGGGTTGTACTTGTCCTTACCGTCATACTTAGAGAAGTTAATACCAGTGATAGTATCACCATTCTCAGCCATGAGAGCGAAGCCAGCATACTTTGTAATAAGGTTACCTACATAGAGGTCAAACTTAACATTTACGATGTCAGATTCCTTAGCAGGAGCACCAGCAACAGCAACAGTAGCCTCACCATTACCTACACGGAGTGTTCCAAGATACTCTCCATTGTAACCAAGCTGATATGCAGTTGAACCTTCACCAACAAGAGTTGTCATAGTACCCTTCTTACCATCAATAGAGTAATAAGTCTCTATCAATCCCTCAGGATCTTCATGCTTAACGATAGTAGCAGGATTCTCCTGAGTACCGAAGTCTATATCAATAACATTTGTTGTCTCAATACCAGCCTTAAATGCCTCAACAGTACTTTCGAGTTTTTCCTTCTCTGCTACGAGAGCAGCAGCTTCATCTTCAGAGTAAGCAACCTTCAGTTTCTCGTCATACATTGCCTGTGCTGCATTTATCTCAGCCTCAAGCTCAGCCATCTTAGAAGAACCACTATAGATACGCTCATTCTTTGTAGATGTTGCAGTAGCAACAGCTGTAGGCATATCAGTGAGAGGCTTATTAAGTGCTGTGAACACATTAATATAATTATTGTTCAAGTAACGAACACCATCGTTCATAATGTCATCAGCCAACTCCTTGAAGTTATTTTGATAGTCAAGGATTTCATCATCTGTCAGAGCAGCCCATGCGTCATAACGAGCCTGTGCCTCATCAACACCTTCCTTCAGAGCTTCCTTACCCCAAGGCATTGCAGTCTGGTCATCTGCAAGATAACCGTTAGCAACGTCAAGACGTCCCTTCAGAGCTTCAAGCTGTACGTTTACAGCCTCTATATATGCCTTCTGCTCAGGAGTCAACTCACCGTCTACATGAAGTTGATAGAGTACAGGATTATAGAAACTTACATCAAAACCTTGTGTTGCTGCACCTTCAAGGTTTGAATTACAACGAATACCCAAAGTTACTTCCTTTGTTTCTGTCAACTCAAACTTATAGATATAGTCCTGTGTTACAGCTGGATCAAGAACGAAAGGCTCTGTTGTTTCATCGTTAAAGAACAACTCTGTAGCAGCACAATCTTTTGCCCATGAGCGAACCCAGCGATTCTTATTCAGGGTCATCATGCCACCGTCACCAGAAACACCCCAGAAATAAGTACCCTTATCGAGAGTTGCTGTCAAAGTTGCTTTATTATCCCAGTTGCCAGAAGAACCACGCATCCACTGAATTCCCATAGGAGAACCCACCGCAGTTCCTTTATGATGCCAACGGTCAGTAGACCAAGACCAAGGAGCTTGTCCATTATAGTTTGAGTTCAGTTTATTATACTTACCAGTCCAGTTATTCCAGTTAGCGGAGTTGTTACCAGTATTAGCCGAGCCATTCTTTGTAGGAATCACGTCAATAACGTTAGAGAAGTTAGTAGCAAGGAACTCCGTCCAAGCACCGTTAAGGTTCTCCATCAACACTTCCATATCCTCAGCAGAAGCGTTATTAGCAATGGCCTCCTTCAGTTCTTCCAATGCTGCTGACACATCCTCATAGAGTTCCTTTGAAGACATATCAACACCAGACTCATTAATAATCTTGTTGATATAAGCTACACGACGCTCAGCGACACGGTTATCGTAAACACTGTTAGCAAGGTGACACTCTACATCACCAATCTCGAGACCAGCATTAAGACCACGGAGATCAATCATAATGAAGCCACCAGCAGGAGCGTCAATAGCGAAAGACACTTCCGTAAAGCCATCATTAGAGAAAGAGAAGCCGTAACCACCGTTTACGCCACCTTCACCATAGCCAAGAGTTGTACCGTTTACAGTTGCAAGCGAGCCATCGGTGTTATAATAAGCATTGATATAGTTAGTATTAGCACCTGAAAGGTCGAGGTCTGTAAAACCAGCAGTTGCACCCATCACACGGAGGGTTACAACGTATGTACCACCCTGTTCAATACCAATCTGCTGATACATACCTGCAGTAAGAGCAGTCTGACCATCCAACACTGCCTGAGTATTAGAACCATTAGGACCGCCCTCCTTCATAGTGAAGACAGAGGTAAGAGGTGCATTAGTCTCGTCAATAGCGTTCCAACCAGTAGTACCTGTAGCACCTTGGTCGAACTTACCGTTTGTGACGAGGTTGTCACCAGCAATCTGATACCTCGCGGTCTTTGTGTAAACGTAGTCATCAACATTGTAAGCGTTAGCTCCCAATGCCAATGCCGACATCAAAGATACGGAAAGTAATTTTTTATTCATAGCGAATAACGATTAGTACGTCCGTCACCCCACTACCAGGACTATAGGTTAGGTAATATTAGTTTTATAGAGAAATGTGTGGAGTGCTTCACATATATATTTAATATAATGCGAAAAACATTTTCTTTTTTATCCAGAATATCCTTAGTTAGTGCTGCAAAGTTATTAATTTTTCTTGTAATGTGCAAATAAATAACACGTTTTTTTTTACAATTTTCGCTTTAGTGTGTTAGATAATAAAAATACGCTGGCGTAAAAACACCAGCGTACATGGAATAACAATATTTCTTAACTTACTATATAGTTCAAGACGAAGAGGATGCTTAATATAAATAAGGTGAGATTGATTTGTTGTCTCTTTCCCGTCAGGAGCTTTATAAGTACGTAGCTCATAATGCCGAGACATATACCATCGGCAATAGAGTAACACAACACCATCGTTATAATGGTGATATATGCAGGGAAAGCTTCAGAAATATCGTCAAGGTCTATCTTTTTGAATGCGTCTACCATCAGTACGCCTACCATTACCAACGCTCCACTGGTTGCCGCAACCGGTATCAAAAGGAAAATTGGGGCAAAGAATATTGACACGAGGAACAACATTCCTACTATTAACGATGTAACGCCAGAACGACCGCCCTCTGCCACACCTGAGGCACTCTCTACGTATGTCGTTATGGTCGAACAACCCATAATTGCTCCTGCTGATGTTCCTATAGCATCGCTCATCATGGCTTCTTTCATACCAGGTATATTACCGTTCTCGCCCTTTATACCTACTTTCTCCACAAGTCCGATGAGGGTTCCGAGGGTGTCGAAGATATTAACGAGCAGCAATGAGAATATTATCATTAGGGTCTTTAACGTAAAGAAACCCTCAAAGTCGAACTTACAGAATATGGGTTCTATGCTATGTGGTGCTGATACTGGTACCCAACCATCTGGTATCACTGTTACTCCCATTGGCAGTCCTACCAATGTAGAGACGATGATGCCATAGAACAAAGCTCCCTTTACACGACGTATCATCAGCATACTGCTGACAACGATAGAGATGATACCTAAGATAGAGACACTATTGAAGGTACCTAACTTAACGAATGTCGCTGGATCCGCCACTATGATACCCGCATTTTTCAGTCCTATAAACGAAATAAACATACCTATGCCTACTGATATGGCGTACCTCAGATTTGTTGGTATGCACTCTAATATCATGTCGCGTATGTTCAGAAACGTGATTACTAAAAACAGTATACCTTCTACGAGTAATACAGCCAATGACTGCTGCCATGTGAGTCCCAACGCCTGACAGAGTGTAAAGGCGAAGAAAGCATTGAGTCCCATACTCGGTGCTTGTGCGAATGGCAACTTTGCCATAAACGCGAGGAGTATGGTAGCAAGTGCGGAGGCTAACGCAGTGCTTGTGAACAATGCCGGTTTGTCCATTCCTGTTGTCGCAAGAATCGTAGGATTAACGGCAAGGACATAGGTCATGGTGAGGAATGTGGTTAGTCCCGCTATGACTTCTGTCTTCATTGTGGTTGTTGTAGGGTCAAAGCCCAGTAGTTGTTTAAGTTTATTCATTTTGGATGAGATATGTGTTTAGATTGCAAAAGTAATAAAAAAATGTTAACTAAGCAAATACCTACTACAAAAAAAAGAACACGTCACCTATGTAACGTGTTCTTTCTTATCATTTACTTCTCACGAAGTGCTATTATGGAACCGAGGTTTCATAATAAGTAAGTATTCAAAATTATTTATATATATATCAGTAAGTGAACATTTTTATTTCTGAAATTATATTTAATATAAAAATAATTTTGAACACTTACTTAATACTTCGGTTTACTTAACAGCGATAGTCATATTGTCAGTTGTAGTACCAGAGACGAAACGCAGAACGTATGTGCCTGGCATGCCTGCAGCCTTGCGTACTGCTGCACGAAGGTTAGCCTTCGTTGTGTTGATGCGTGCTACTACAGTGCCATCCATTGTTACAACGTCTGCTGTCAGTTCAGCTGTTGCTGGTAGTGCATTGATACCGGTAGAAGGATCTACAACGATTGAGAGGACACCTGTCTTAGCATACAGTGCAGATGAGTCCCACATCATACCTGAGGGCAATTCTGGCAAGTCGAGTGTTATATTCGCTGCGTTGCATCCCATGACATTGGTTGCAGTCCACAGAGTGAAGGCATTGCCTATAACAGGAGTAAAGGCTTCGTCGAAGCGTACTCTAACTATAGCACCAGCCTGGAACTGCAGATAGTTGTCGCAGGTGAACTTAGAATAGCTATCGGCTGTCTTCACCTTAAAGTCGAAGATACCGCCATTACCAATAGTATTAGTGCCTTTGCCACACTTTATTGTAGTAGGAGCGTCAGAAGTAC
>CAKQDQ010000133.1 GCA_934229335.1 uncultured Prevotella sp. | reverse complement strand
CACTAACCCCTATAAAATATAACCATAAAATAACCTTAACAACCTAAAAAACACTAACCATATAGAACCTATAAAAGGATTCATCACTATAAGAAATATTATCACTACTACAAGTAAACCCAACTATACAAATAACTAACTTACACAAATGAAAAAAACTTTACGCACTGCTGCTGTCGCTATGCTCACACTTATGGGCACTACAGCAAACGCATCTGTTGCCGACGTTAACGTCGGTGGCTGGTTTGAAGGAGGGTATGTAACATGGACTAAGGTAGCAGGCTACTCTTACAACGTTTATGTTAAAGCCACTGGTGACGCCGAATGGCAGAAACTGGACACTGAACTGGTACGTGAATATCCTACCTATGGTCGTGCTGACGCTGTAGGACTGAAGGCGGGTCAGTACCAATTTAAGATTGTTCCTGTTAAGGATAAAGCCGAGGTTACGGCTGAAGCAATAGAGACTTCTGCCTTCACCGCTACGGCACACGACCGCGGTGGCTTCGCGCATTTTAAGTCTGCCAACGCCAAGTTTAACCCTTCTGTCGGCATAGGAGCATACAAAAACGATGGTACTCTGAAGAACGGTGCGAAGGTTATATACGTTACGGCAGACAATGCCAAAACGATCAAGACAACAGTAAAGACGGGTTCTAAGGACACGAACCTCACGGAGTGTACTGGTTTCCAGGCTATCATCGACGCTTATCAGAAAGGGTATGATACCACTCCTATCGACTTCCGTATCATTGGCACACTGAAAGCCAGCGACATGGACTCGTTCAGCAGTTCTGCCGAGGGATTACAGATTAAAGGTAAAGGCTCTTATTCCGAACTAAATATTACCATTGAGGGTATAGGCAACGACGCTACGGTGCATGGGTTCGGCTTCCTGCTACGCAATGCATGCTCTGTTGAGCTGAGAAACTTCGCCATAATGTGGTGCATGGACGACGCTGTTTCTATGGATACTGACAACTCTAACCTATGGGTTCATAACCTTGACCTCTTCTATGGCAAACCTGGCGGTGCGGCAGACCAGAAGAAAGGCGACGGAACACTTGACATTAAGGGCGACTCTCAGTACTCTACACTATCATACAACCACCTATGGGACAGCGGTAAGTCAAGTCTCTGCGGCATGACTTCCGAGTCTGGACCAAACTATCTTACATATCATCACAACTGGTTTGACCACTCCGACTCACGCCATCCACGCATAAGGACGATGTCTGTTCATGTGTATAACAACTACTATGACGGCAACGCGAAGTACGGTGTAGGCTCTACGACAGGCTCAGACGTATTCGTTGAGAACAATTATTTCCGTAATTGCAAGTATCCTATGCTCACTTCGCTGCAGGGTTCTGACGTACACAACGGTGTAGGCAGCAAAGATGACACCAAGGGTACTTTCTCTGGCGAGGCTGGTGGCAGCATAAAGGCATACGGAAACGTTATGGTTGGTCAGACAAGCTTTGAGCCATACATCGCTGGCGACGCCACTTACAGCAAGCATTTTGATGCTTACGTGGTTACGAACAAGACTGAACAAGTGCCTGCTTCTGTTGTCTCTATCTCGGGAGCGAATACATATAGCAACTTCGATACTGACGCTTCACTGATGTATAGCAACTACAAAGTTGACAATGCGAATGACGTTCCTGCCATCATCACTGGCGAATTGGGTGCTGGACGATGCCAACACGGTGACTTCTCTTGGACTTTCGGACCAGAAGAGGACGCTAACGCAAATGTTATACAGGCCCTTTCTGACGCTATCAACGCCTATAAGCCAACACTCGTAGGTTTCTTCGGTAACACTGTTTCTGGCGGAGACAACACTGGCGGTGGCTCTGTTACACCAGAACCAACACCTACTCCTGACCCTACTCCTGACCCAACACCGGGCGAGGACGACAAAGACCAAACAGCAGTATATAGCTTTACCGTAAGCGGAACGGTGGATGCGGCTGTCGTTGATGGCATAGCAATGAACTATAGCGAGCCTATCGCTACAACGGGTGGTACGTTCACATACGGCAATGTGGCTAAGATTGAGGCCTCAGACAAGGCTAAGAGTGGCTACGCAACAAAGCTTGACGGTGATGCTTCTGAGACAAGCACGAAGTATGTAGAGATTAATCTCACCGAACCTCTACAGGCTGGCGACGTTATCGCTATCTCTTGCTACGCTACATCTAACCCAAGCAGCAGCAAGCCCTATGGTTGCAGCATCTATGCAGAACGCACTGGCACGGCTATAGCAAGCGTTGCTAACACCAAAAAGAATACGGAAGAGACACTGACTGTTACTGTTCCTCAGGCTCTTGTAGGCGCATCTAAGTTCTATCTTTTCCGTAATCCTGCTTACTCTGCTTTCTTCACTGGCGTGAAGGTACTGAGACTGGCAACGGGCGTAAACGCTATCAATGCGAAAAAAACTGTTGATAACGGCAAGACATACGACCTTTCTGGACGCAATATCACCAACACAGTGAAGGGAAAGGTTTATATCAAGAACAACAAGAAGTTCATAGCGCAGTAAGATAGAATTGTGACTGCGGTTCTGTCACTTAGCATATACAACAAGGGTGTATCAATAAGTCATCGTGACTACATTGATACACCCTTATTATTTCGTGACAGTCATTATCTTATTTTAGGATAATCATTGTCTTTTTGGGGGCAAAACAGTATTCTCATGCATCTAAAACTCACCACTCAAACGCTGCAATGCCACCACCGCTTGGTTGTATTCGTTAACCACCGCGGCACGCTTCAGACGCAAAGTGATAGACTCCTGTAAAGCATTGACATACTCTACGTATGATATTTCACCGTTTTCGTATTCTAATGCACCGAGACGAGCGGTACTTTCGGCTGTCTTCATACCCTTATCTTCATAATATCTCACGCGGTGCAGGGCGTTATTGTACACAGATTGAGCGTTACTGTATTCGTTCTGCAATTGGTTTTGCTCACGATGTAGCTCCATTTCGGCTATCTCTCGGTCCTTTCTGGCTACCTTTACCTTCGCTTTCGTAGCACCATAGAATAGAGGTACACCGACACCTACTTCAAATCCCATGAAGTTTCCGCCCTCATAGCGTGAGCGGTTCTCATGATATGGGTCCCAACCTGTTATCACTAACTGATTCTTCAGGGTGAGAGAGAGCGATGGAGCGTATGCGTTCTTTGCCACACTAAGAGCTTTCTCGGCTACAACTATACGGTCATTAGCATACTCTCCCTCTGCCGTTGTAGAGTAATTGTATACCGCTGACGGTGTATAGGCAATAGGAACGAGCCGCTCATCGGCAGGAGTGATGACGGAATCGTTACCCACTAACGTCCTCAGTGTTAACTGCACACTGCGTATTTGTCCCTGTGTCGCGGCAATCTCCATGGCGTTTTCTTCCAACAGACGGTTGGCACTGAGGCTCTCTAACTGCCTTGCCTCACCAGCATCGTAACGCTGTCGCGCTATTTTTGCATAACTAACGAGCAGCGAATCCTGGCTGCGCAGAATGTTAAGTTTCTCGTTTTCATACACCAACTGCCAGTAAGCAGAGGCTATATCAGCATTGATTTGCGTGGCAACAATACGTCGTCGGCTCTCTTCCGCTTTCGTTTCGGCACGCAACTGTCGGCGACGCGCCGTGTAAACCGTAGGAAATTCTATCGACTGTGAGATGGAAATAGCGTTGTCTGGCGACCCTCCAGAAGTAGGATCTTGCGACAATGCTATGTCCGTTTTGTCTAAATCCCATGCTGTTCCGTGCATAATACGGGCACGTTCTACCTGTGCTTCTGCGCTACGAAGGCTCAGATTGTGCTCTGTGGCAAGTGTTTGGCACTGCGATAGGGTCAGACGCTGGGCACTAACGCTACAAGTTGCCGTCGCTGAAAGCAAGAGAAAAGTTGTTTTTATGATAATATTCATATATTCAAAACGTTTATTTCTTACTGAATTGTTTATAGATTGACGGCAGCACTAATAGCGTAAGGAGCGTTGAAGTAATCAATCCTCCTATCACGACTGTTGCCAACGGTCGTTGTACCTCTGCGCCATCACCAGTAGAAAACGCCATAGGCAAGAAGCCCATAGAGGCAACAAGCGCAGTCATCAGTACTGGACGCAAGCGTATTAGGCAACTGTCGATGATGCGACTGTGTAACATTCGTTCCACCATCGCCTTGCGTTCATCGTCATCTTTTATGTCTATAAGAGCTTTCTTCTGCTCCGCTTCCATCTGGTTCATCTGTCCTATCAGCACAATACCGTTGAGAACTGCCACGCCAAAGAGTGCAATGAAGCCCACGCCAGCAGAGATTGAGAAAGGCATACCACGCAACCACAGCGCCCACACGCCGCCAATAGCCGCCAATGGGATAGCAGTGAAGACGAAAAGGGACTCTCTGACGTTCTTAACAGTGGCATATAGCAACAGCAATATGATGATAAGGGCTATCGGTACAACCACCATCAGACGGGCAGTAGCACTTTGTAGGTTCTTGAACGTGCCGCCATAGGTGTAGTAGTAGCCTTCTGGCAGATGCAAGCCTGAATCAAGTCGTGCCTGAATGTCATTAACAGTAGACTGCACATCGCGCCCTTTGACGTTGAATCCAACGTAGATTCTTCTACTACCATCCTCATGTGACACCTGTGCTGGGGCTGATTCGTACACCACCTCGGCTATTTGCTCCAGCGGAATAGTCTCACCTGACGGGAGAGGAATAGAGAGGTTACGTAACGTCTCGGCTGTACGCTCGTTGTTATCAAGGCGCACTACGAGGTCAAACTTTTTCTCTCCCTCATACACTGCGCCCGCTACCGCACCGGCAAAGGTTGTCTCTAACACGGAATTTACATCGTCTACACTGACGCCATAAGCCGCCATTCGCTCGTGATTGTATTTTATCTGCAACTGCGGAAGACCTGATACCTCCTCAACAAAGATGCCACTGACACCAGGTATCGACTTAATCATACCAGCAATCTTATTGGCTTGCTCAGTAAGAGCTGCTATATCGTCACCGAAAATCTTTATAGCCACGTCCTGTTTGATACCAGTCAGCAACTCATTGTTACGCATTTGTATCGGTTGTGATATCTCCGCCTCCAGTCCTGGGATTGTTTTCAGCGTTTCTTCCATCTTCTCCTGCAACTCAGCAGTAGTCTTCGCCGATGTCCACTCCGCCTTAGGCTTCAACGAAATCATTATGTCTGCACGCTCAACAGGCATCGGGTCAGTTGGAATCTCCGCGCTACCAATGCGGCTTACCACCTGTTTTATCTCAGGATATTGCGCCTTTAGCAGTCTCTCTGCCTTCGTACAGCTCTCTACCATCTGCGTAAGCGAGGTGCCTTGCGCCATACTCATCTCCACGGCAAAGTCGCCTTCTTCCAAGCTTGGGATAAATTCACCGCCCAAAAACTTAAAGGCTACTACGGAAACGCAAAACAACGACACCGCAGCCGTTATCACATTACGGCTTTGTATCAATGACCATTCAAGTACTTTACGGTACCATCGCTGCAACATCTCAATGATTCTGTCTGACAGCGTTTTGCTATTGTGCATCGAACGGCTCAAGAACAGGCTGCTCGCCATAGGAACATACGTCAGAGAAAGGATGAACGCACCGAGGATAGCAAAGAAAACGGTCAACGCCATGGGGCGGAACATCTTGCCTTCTATACCTACAAGCGTCATCAACGGGATGTAAACAATCATTATTATTATCTCACCGAAGGCGGCACTCTGCCTGATGCGTGACGCAGAGAAGTGCACTTCTTCATCCATTTGGGCGCGAGTAAGGCGGAATGGCATCCCGATTGCGTTACCACCATTACTTTGTGCAAGGTAAGCCGCACGCACTTTGGGGTCAGAGAAGTGCCCTGTGTTAATGTGAGTGACCACTGCTTCAACAATAATCACGGCAGAATCGACAATCATTCCGAAGTCTATCGCTCCCAATGACATCAAGTTTCCAGCTATACCAAAGGTCTTCATCATGCCGAAGGCAAAGAGCATGGAGAGCGGTATGACCGAGGCAACGACCAAACCTGCACGCCAATTACCGAGAAACAGGACGAGAACGAAGATTACTATCAATCCTCCCTCAACGAGGTTGCGTGCTATCGTACCCTCAACACGGCTTACTAATTCCGTACGGTCAATGAACGGCTCTATCACCACGCCCTCAGGGAGCGACTGTTGTATCTGACTGATGCGCTCTTTCACGTTCTTTATCACCTCTTGGAAGTTCTCTCCCTTGAGCATTATGGCAATAC
>CAKQDQ010000132.1 GCA_934229335.1 uncultured Prevotella sp. | reverse complement strand
CTTTACTTCTGACCTGCATTGCCTTCCTTGGGTGCCTCGCTGCTTACTTTTACTCCGAGTAGCTTCAGCGTTATTCTTGACAGCAAAGCGCAGAATCTGGATATTGGGAAGAGTAGCAGATAGCAGATACCAGCAGGGATGGCAAAGATGTTAAGCAGCGTGTTTGCACTATTTTTAAATATTGTCTTTGGCAGAAACTCTCCGGTGAACAATATTATAATAGTAGAGATAATTGTATCTGCCGTAACTGTAAATGCCTCTGACTGCCCCTGAAAGATTGTTGTGTCAAATAACTTCGCTATTAGAATACCGTAAATTACGAGAGCAATGTTATTTCCCACAAGCATAGTGCTCACAAAGGTGTTTGGACGTTTGTAGAAGAATGTCACTATTCTGTGGCTTATGCTGCTGTCGTCTCCCGTCATCTCCGCCAACATTCGGTTACTCGACACATACGCTATCTCCATACCTGAGAAGAAGGCAGAAAAAGCCATGGTAATGATTATCGAAATAATAAGGTCGATGTCCATATATATAAGTAATTAAAATAGCCTATGTTAAGGGGAATACCTTAACATAAGCCGCTTTATATTTTATCTTCTTGGTCTGATAGGTTCACGTTTCGGAGTGGTGTCCACTTTTGCGGTATCGTTCTTTGCCGCATTAGAGTTAGCGCCTGACGCATCGTCACGCACGAAAGAACCTACAGAGTTTGACACTATGTAGTGCTGCATACGCTCGTCACTTTTGAAATATGTGCCTTGCAGCTCACGCTCTGGCGTCACTACTTTTGAAAAGCAATATGAATACAACTCATGCCTGTTCTGATCCCAGTACAGTTCTTCGCTACTAAAGCGTAAGCCGTCTATCGTTTTCACTCTCACGTTACCAATAAGGTGCCACAGCTTCTTTGTTGTATAATAATAGGCGGTGTCTGCTTGCACATACGCTTCCGCATGAAATTTCTGGTCGAACTGTTCCATGAATACTCCACGACTAAATATCCATCGCGGTGGGTTGCGCACCTCATTCACCTCCCATCGCTCTGCTACCACACGATACTTCATCACTCCTGAATCGCTGATGAGTGTGTTAACTCCATAGGATCTCATCATTGACACAGAGTCGCGTGCGTGTATAGCAGGAGCTGTATGTTCCTTTTGATTCTCACACGCTACAAGCCCCATCATCAAGGTTGTAACGAGTGCATACAAGACGCTTTTCATTAGTTAAACTTCCATTTTGCGAACCAGCGTTCATTGAATGTCAGTCCGATATTTATAAGGAACGTATTTTCTGTCAACAGATTCTTGCCTGACGTATTCTGCCACTGCACACCGATGTTTAGTGTAGAACGGTTGTTCCAGGAATTGACAATAGGAATACCTACTCCCGCGCTCATAGAGAACTCTTTTGGTCCATCATTGCCGTTCACCTTCAGGTAAGGTGATGTATATCCCATACCGAAACGATACTTCACTCTGTCGGCAAAGCGTATGCCGTCTTCTTTACGGCAGTACTCGGCACCAGCATTTACGCGATGTCTGTTGCTGAACACATCCGTCTGAGTTCTGTATATTGTTTTTCCTCCGTAGCTTTCGTATACGGGGAATTCAACAGTGGCCCACTTCTGCAAGGTGTAGTCTATGCCTATAAGCCATTGTTTGTTGTGCTTCAGTGACAGTCCTACTCCCCACTGCGTTGGCAGAGAGCTTTTACCTGTGGCCGTCAACTTTGTAGTATCGTTCACAGTTGTTTGCGAGCTTGATGATATTACGAGACATTCTGGGTTAGAGTTTAGCTTATGTCCTGGCGAGAAGGTAAGGCCTATTGTTGCCACGTCTTTGTTCTTCAGTGTATGACTGTACTGTACACCGAAGTCAAACTTGTAGCTACGTGCTGTAATAGAGTACTGCTTTGCCAATGCCCTTACATAAGTATCGCTATAAGTGCTGGTTACATTGTTAGACACTGTGCCCCATAAGTAGCTGGCGTTCATACCTACCGAGAGTCCCTTAACAGGAGTTTGCCAACCTGCCCCGATAAAGAACTGGCGCAGTCCTCCACTTCCTGAGTAAGTCAAGGTGTTCGTAACCTCCGTAGAAGTAGAAGGAAGCATATTATAGTTAGGCACAGTAGTATTGTCAGAGAAGCTGTATCCCACATTACTGTAAGGTAGGAAGCCAAAGCTCATACCAACGTTTTTTATAAGTCTAAAAGCTCCTACTGCATATTCAAAGTCCGCATTGTTAGCGTTTTTGCTTTTTCCATTCTCGTTGAAGTGAGTGGTCTGTAACGACATTCCTACATCAAAAATAAACGTCAACGAGTCTATTGAGGAATAAGACGCAGGGTTAGAGTAATTCACCTGATTGCTTTCTCTGAACGCCAATCCCACTCCGTTCATTCCACGGTTAAACCCTTGTGACAAATCTGCTATTTTTCCGTATCCGAACTGTGAATAAGGTGAATTGGTGCCACTTTGCGCCATTGCCGCCAAAGCGACAGCACATAAAGTGGTTGAGAGTAGGATTTTCTTCATTATTTTTGTTTCTTGAGTAGCATTTTATGCTGTTAATTCCTATTTTTACTATATTGGTGCAAAATTATTGAAAAAAAATGAAACAACATAATGTTCTCTCAGAAAAATAAGTTATTTTTGCATCGTGAAACGAATTATTTGTCTTTTTAAGAGATTTTTTGTATGCTTGATGTTGCTTTTCACAAGTATCACAAGTATTTTGGCTCAAGGGAACGATTCTTCCCTTGACGGTTCTGCATTAGACAGTATTGATGTCTTTTTGCTTACGTGTCAACCTCATGATGAGATTTACAGTCTCTATGGTCACACTTCTATCCGTATTTTGGATCGGCGAACAGGCAACGACATTGCCGTGAACTTCGGTGTCTTTGACTCTTCGGCAGACTTTTTTGCTCTGCGTTTTGTCTTCGGGCTTACTGACTACATGATGGCGATGTGCGACTTCACTCGCTTTCTTGACGAATACCGTTACTATGGCAGTGGTGTTTACCAACAGCACATCAACTTCTCGCGTCAGGAGAAGGCAGCTTTTTTGTCCGCCATCTACAAGAACGCTCAACCTGAGAACGTGGTATATCGTTACAACTTCCTTTATAATAACTGCACCACAAAGGCACGCGACATTATTCTCAATGCTATTGATGGTAATGTGAACTATCGCCCCACCTGGCTTCAGCGTGGCGAACTGTCATTTCGTCAGATGACACATCTGAAGAATGTTAACCACCGATGGGCGGCTCTTGGTAACGACTTGCTCTTGGGTGTGGCAGCTGACCGCCCCCTGAGCCACGATGTAAGACAGTTCCTGCCCGATGTGCTTATGAACGACTTTGACAGTGCTACCGTGTCACACAGCGATGGCACCAAAACAGCTTTGGTAGACAGTGCCAACTGGGTGTTGCTCCCTGGCACCCCCTATCAGGCATCCTCTGCCAGCGAATTTCCTTTATCGCCCAGAACAATGGCTATACTCTTCTTTTGTGCCATTCTGTCACTATGCATCGGGCAACTCGTATTGCTCAAAAAAAGGTTGCTGTGGCTAAACTACTGTATCATCCTACTATACTCCCTGTTAGGTTTTATTCTGACCGCTATGATATTCTCAAAGCATCCTACAGTAAACGTTAATTTACAAATACTTATCCTTAACCCTCTCTTTCTGTTTCTCGCCTTCCCCAAACTACGTTTTGCATGGCGTCATTACGTGATGCTGACATTTATCGCCCTATATTTCATAGGCAACGCAATACAATCATACGCTGAGGGTATGAACATAATGGCATTATCATTGTTAGTGATAGTAGTGACCGACCTTCTATTTGAGCGTTACAGCCATTTAATAGGTAAAAAATAATGTTTTTATCCTATTATTTTGGCAGAAAAGAAAAAAAGTGTTATATTTGCAATTCATTTAGCATATAGGCACGCCTAACACCAAGGGTGTTTCATATTACCACCCTTCAAAATATATCGAATAAATAACACACATATACAATATGAATTTTAATTCTATCCTTTCCGCCCTTTTCGGCAACAAGGCCAGCCGCGACCGTAAGCTTATAGAGCCTTTGGTAGAAAAGGTGAAGGAAGCATACCCAGCCATTAAAGAGCTGAGTAATGATGAGCTTCGCGCCAAGAGTAAAGAAATACAGGCGTACGTACAAAACTCTATCAAAGATCAGCAAAAACAAATCGCGGATCTTAAAGCAACGATAGACAAGACTCCTATAGACGAGCGCGAGCCTATCTTCACGCAGATAGATAAATTAGAGAAAGAGTCTCTCGAAATATTAGAGAAAGCTCTTAACGAAGTGTATCCCGTTGCTTTCGCTATTGTTAAAGACACAGCACGTCGCTTTACCGAAAACGAGGATACAATAGTAACAGCAACAGACTTCGACCGTGAGTTGGCGTCAGACCCAGCACACGACTTTATCACTATTGACGGTGACAAAGCCATTTACCACAACCACTGGACTGCTGGTGGCAACGACCTTAAATGGGAGATGGTGCACTACGACGTGCAGCTTTTCGGTGGTACGGTGCTGCATCAGGGCAAGATAGCAGAAATGGCAACTGGTGAGGGTAAAACTCTTGTGGCTACCTGCCCAGTGTTCCTCAATGCGTTGACCGGCAACGGTGTTCACGTCGTTACCGTGAACGACTACCTCGCCAAGCGTGACTCAGAGTGGATGGGACCCCTCTACATGTTCCACGGTCTCTCTGTAGACTGCATCGACAAGCACCGTCCTAATTCAGAGGCGCGTCGTAAGGCTTATCAGGCAGACATCACGTTCGGCACGAACAATGAGTTTGGCTTTGACTACCTGCGTGACAATATGGCGATGCAGCCAGCCGACCTCGTACAGCGTAAGCACAACTACGCCATCGTGGACGAGGTAGACTCTGTGCTTATCGACGACGCGCGTACACCTCTTATTATTAGCGGTCCTGTGCCTCAGGGCGATGTACAGATGTTTGAGGAATACCAGCCACTCGTTGAGAAGCTCGTAGGAATACAGCGCAAGCTCGCCACCCAACTGTTGGCAGAGGCAAAGCAGCTCATCGCTAAGGGCAACGGCAGCGGAGACAAACAAGCTCTTGCCGACGGTTTTCTCGCCCTCTACCGTTCTTACAAAGCATTGCCCAAGAATACACCTCTTGTAAAATACCTTTCAGAAGAGGGCATCAAGTCAGGTATGCTCGCTACGGAAGAGATTTACATGGAGAACAACAACCGTAAGATGCCAGAAGCAATAGCTCCTCTCTACTTCGTTGTTGACGAGAAGTTACACTCTGCCGACCTTACCGACAAAGGTGTAGAGTGGCTGTCTACTCAGGTTGACGACAAGGCTCTCTTCGTATTGCCCGACATCACCGCGGAGCTGTCAGAACTCGAGAACGAGAAAGACCTTACTGACGAGCAGCGTTTGGTGAAGAAAGACGAGCTTATGAACCACTACTCCGTGCAGTCAGAGCGCGTTCACACCATTCAACAGCTGCTTAAGGCATACAGTCTCTACAACCGCGATGATGAATACGTGGTAATGAACGGTGAGGTAAAGATTGTAGACGAGCAGACAGGTCGTATCATGGAGGGTCGTCGTTGGAGTGACGGTCTGCACCAGGCAGTAGAAGCGAAGGAGCACGTAAAGGTGGAGGCTGCAACACAGACTTACGCTACCATCACGTTGCAAAACTACTTCCGTATGTACCACAAGCTGTCAGGTATGACAGGCACAGCGTCTACCGAGGCAGGCGAGTTCTGGGACATCTACAAACTTGACGTTGTAGAAATTCCAACCAACCGCCCAGTATTGCGTAAAGACATGGACGACCGTGTATACAAGACAGCACGCGAGAAATACAAGGCTGTAATTGAAGAGATAGAAGAGATGCGCAACGCTGGTCGCCCCGTACTTGTAGGTACCACCTCCGTTGAGATTTCAGAACTTATCTCACGTATGCTCAAAATGCGCAACATACCTCACAATGTGCTTAACGCTAAGGAGCACGCCCGCGAGTCTCTCATCGTAGCAGAGGCAGGACGTAGCGTCAACGGTAAGGGTGCCGTAACTATTGCCACCAACATGGCAGGTCGTGGTACCGATATTAAGTTGACGCCAGAGGTAAAGGCAGCTGGCGGTCTTGCCATCATAGGTACAGAGCGTCATGAGAGCCGCCGCGTAGACCGTCAGTTGCGTGGTCGTGCTGGTCGTCAGGGTGACCCTGGCTCATCAGTATTCTACGTTTCACTGGAAGACAAGCTGATGCG
>CAKQDQ010000131.1 GCA_934229335.1 uncultured Prevotella sp. | reverse complement strand
ACGTAGAGGATGGTCCTACACAGTTGTATATAGACCGCCTCTACGCTCATGAGGTAACAAGTCCACAGGCTTTTGACACTCTTCGCGACAAGGGCATCAAGGTTTTCCGTCCTGACCACGTTATCGCTATGCCTGACCACAACACGCCTTCTGACCAGCAGGAGGTTATCAACGACCCTGTAGGCCGTAAGCAGGTGGAGACTCTGAAGGCTAACTGCGCAGAGTTTGGCATCAAGCACTTTACTATGGGCACTAAGGATAACGGTATCATACACGTTGTGGGTCCTGAGAAGGCTCTCTCTCTTCCTGGCATGACTATCGTTTGTGGCGACTCTCACACCTCTACTCACGGTGCCGTTGGTGCTATCGCTATGGGTATCGGCACCTCTGAGGTAGCACAGGTATTGGCTTCTGAGTGCATACTGCAGTCTAAGCCTAAGACAATGCGCATCAACGTGGAAGGCGAACTGCCCAAGGGTACTACCGCAAAGGACGTGGCTCTTTACATCATGGCACAGATGACAACTTCTGGCGCAACAGGTTACGCTGTGGAGTACGCTGGTTCTGCTATCCGCAATATGTCTATGGAGGGTCGTCTTACACTGTCTAACCTCTCTATCGAGATGGGTTCACGTGCAGGTATCATTGCTCCTGACGAGACTACTTTCGCTTATCTTAAGGGTCGTGAATATGCTCCTAAGGGTGAAGCATGGGATAAGGCTGTTGAGTATTGGAAGACTCTGAAGAGTGATGACGACGCTGTGTTTGACAAGGAGGTTACATACCGCGCTGAGGACATTACTCCACGTATCACATACGGTACGAACCCTGGAGCTGGTATTGCTATTGATGGCACTGTTCCTACTCTTGACTCTGTATCTGAAGAAGAGGCTGCACAACTCAAGGCACAGCTCGACTATATGCAATTTGAACCAGGACAGAAGCTGGAGGGCACTCCTGTTGACTACTGCTTCCTTGGTGCTTGTACTAACGGTCGTATTGAGGACTTCCGTGCCTTTGCTTCTGTAGTGAAAGGTAAGAAGAAGGCCGACAACGTAGTAGCATGGTTAGTACCTGGCTCATGGCTCGTTAGACAGCAGATTATTGATGAGGGTATTGACAAGATTTTGGAAGAAGCAGGTTTTGAACTGCGTCTGCCTTCTTGCTCAGCTTGTCTGGCAATGAACCCAGATAAGGTGCCTGCTGGCAAACTGGCTATATCTACCAGCAACCGTAACTTCGTTGGTCGTCAGGGACCTGGTGCTCGCACCGTACTGGCTTCACCATTGACCGTTGCAGCATCTGCTATCACAGGCGTAATCACTGACCCAAGAAAAATCTAAGACTACAAAGATATGGCTAACAAGAAATTCAACATTATAAAGTCAACTTGCTTACCTATAGCTATTGACAACAACAATACCGATAACATTATACCTGCACGTTACCTTGCCTTCACTACGCGTGATCCAAAGTTCTACGGTGATGCCTTCATGCACGACATTCGTTTTGACGCTGACAACAAGCCTGTTGCAGACTTCATTATGAATAAGGCTCCATTTAACGAGAAGCCTTCTGAGGGGGTTCGCGAAATCATTATCGGTGGTAAGAACTGGGGTTCTGGCTCTTCACGTGAGCACGCAGCATGGGCGATCGCTGGTTACGGAGTACGCGTTGTAATATCTTCTTCATTCGCTGATATTCATCGTAACAACCTCCTTAACTGCTTCGTGCTCCCTGTTATCGTAACACCAGAGTTTCAGGCTGAACTCTTCGCTACCGTAGAGAAGGATGCTAACGCTATCGTTACGGTAGACCTTCCTAATCAGACCGTTACCAATGAGGCGACTGGTCACTCTGAAAAATTTGAGATAAACTCTTACAAGAAGTATTGTCTCGAAAATGGTCTCGACGACATCGACTTCTTGCTGGAGAACCAAGACAAGATTGTAAAGTGGGAAAACAAAGAATCGAAATAATGGATTCGACACTCCGTGATGGTGAACAAACCAACGGAGTGTCATTTCTTCCTCATGAAAAACTGAGCATCGCACGTATGTTGCTACGCGATGTGAAGGTGGACAGAATTGAGGTTGCCTCTGCACGCGTGTCAGAAGGTGAAAAAGATGCGGTGAAGATGATTTGCCGTTACGCTAAACAGTTGGGAAAACTGGACGCTGTAGAAGTACTGGGCTTTGTTGACGGCAATAAGTCGGTGGACTGGATTGCTGACTGTGAGGGCAAAGTGATTAATCTTCTCTCCAAGGGCTCATACCGCCATTGCTTTCATCAACTGCATAAGGAGCCAGACGAGCATATCGCTGACATCAAAAAAACTATAGCATACGCTCACAGCAAGGGCTTTACAGTAAACCTTTACCTTGAGGACTGGAGCAACGGTATGAAGGACTCACCTGACTATGTGTACCATATGGTTGACGCATTGAAGGGTGAGGGCATTGAGCGTTTCCTGCTTCCTGACACTCTCGGAGTGCTGACACCTGAGATGACAGGACGTTTCTTTAAGGACATCACTACCCGATTCCCTGAGATACGCTTTGACTTTCATGCGCACAACGACTACGACCTCGCTGTAGGCAACTCTCTTGCTGCCGTAATGAATGGCGCAACAGGTTTGCATTGCACAGTAAACGGTCTTGGTGAGCGTTGTGGTAATGCTCCATTAGCATCTGTTCAGGCTGTGCTTCACGACCAATGTGGCATTGAAACTAATATTCAGGAGGATATGCTCAACGAGATTAGCCACCTTGTAGAAGGCTATTCTGGCATCGCTATCGCTGCCAATCAACCTATAGTTGGCGAAAATGTATTCACACAGGTAGCTGGTGTTCACGCTGATGGCGATAATAAGCATAACCTTTACTGTAACGCTCTTATGCCAGAACGTTTCGGAAGAAAGCGTGAGTATGCCCTCGGAAAAAACTCTGGTAAGGCGAATATAGAGCGTAACCTACAGGAATTAGGCTTAGAACTGACTCCCGAGCAGACAAAGCGTGTTACACAACGTATCACAGAACTGGGCGACCGCAAGGCTCTTGTTACGCAGGATGACCTGCCATTCATAGTGGCAGACGTCTTGAAACACTCTGCTCCAGAAGAAAGAATCAGGCTTAAGGGATATATGGTCAGCCTTTCTTACGGTCTGAAGCCACACGCATGCATCAAAATTGAAATTGATGGTATGCGCTTTGAGGCTGATGCCACAGGCGACGGACAGTATGATGCTTTCGTGAAGGCACTGCGACATATATATAAGGAGACGCTGAACAGAACGTTCCCTATGCTTGAAAACTACACTGTTTCTATTCCACCAGGTGGACGTACTGACGCTCTCGTGCAGACACAGATTACTTGGCGCATGAAGGATGGGAAGACATTACGTACTCGTGCGCTTGATGCTGACCAGACGGAAGCTGCTATCAAGGCTACTATTAAGATGCTCAACCAAATAGAGGACAGTTATCCACAATCTGTAAAAGAAATAATTGCGCATGGTAATGAGGAAGAAAAGTAGAGAAATGGATAGCGAATGGGCACTGCACATTATGCGCAAGGCTCCATACATTACCGTTAGTTTTACCCGTGAAGACGGTACGGCATACGGTCTTCCCTTGTCTTTGGCATGCACGGATGATAATACTTGGTATTTTCATTGTGCCAACGATGGGGAAAAACTGGATGCAATACGCCATAGTCCCAATGTATGTCTTTCAGCAGTAACGCGTTGTCAGCCTACTGTTGGTCCCAAAGACATGTCTTTTACCGTACAATACAAATCAGCTATTGCCTTCGGTAAGGCAGAAATTGTTACTAACGAGGAAGAAAAGATATTGGCTTTACGTGCCATTTGCGAGCGTTTCCTGCCTCAAAATATGTCTGCCTTTGAAGCAAGCATTGCCAGAAGCCTCTCGCGAACCACTGTCGTCAGAATAAAACTTACGGAAAAGCCTACAGGCAAACGTAAGGAATATGACAAAGACGGAGAAGAGATGAAATGGCAACGCATGGAATAACAGAGTAACAATATTACACTGGGTGATTCTTAAAAATACTACAACAGATAAAGAAACAGCGATAAAGAGACATTCTTCATCGCTGTTTCTTATTTTTATCTCTCCGCCCAGTCTCCTCTATCAAGGTTACGATAGCTTATTGCTTCCGCAAGATGCTCCAACTTTATATCGTCGGAAGCTGACAAATCAGCTATAGTTCTTGCAACTTTCAATATACGATTATAGGCACGCGCAGACAAAGACATACGCTCCATAGCCACACGTAGCATCGCTATTCCATCAGCATCAGGCTGTGCGAACTGTCGTATCATCGATTCGTTCATCTGAGCATTGCAATGTATTCCTTTGAAATCCTTATACCGCTCTGCCTGAATGCGTCGGGCGTTTATTACTCTTTCTCTTATTACCTCACTCTTTTCTCCCTCACTTGCAGCCGATAATTCGCTAAAAGGAACGGGTTGTATCTCGCACTGTATGTCTACCCTATCCATCAACGGCCCTGAAATCTTAGACATATAGCGATGACGTTGTGCTGGCGTACAGATGCAGTTGTGCGTTGAATCACCATAATAGCCACAAGGACACGGATTGGCACTCGCAACAAACATGAACGAACATGGGAAATCAACAGAATATTTTGCTCTTGTAATGGTTACTGTTCGGTCTTCCAACGGTTGACGTAGAACCTCCAATGTCGTCTTACTAAACTCAGGCAACTCATCAGCAAAGAGCACACCATTATGCGCAAGGCTTATCTCACCAGGCTGCGGAGAGTTGCCACCGCCTACTAACGCTACTTGAGATATAGTGTGATGGGGTGCACGAAAAGGTCTTTGAGAAATTAATGAGGTGCCTGACGATAACTTACCCGCTACAGAATATATCTGCGTTGTCTCTAAGCTTTCAGCCAATGTCAATGGTGGCAAGATGCCAGGAAGCCTCTTTGCCATCATGCTTTTGCCGGAACCAGGAGGCCCTATCATTATAAGGTTGTGCCCTCCAGCCGCGGCTACTTCCATAGCACGTTTTACATTCTCTTGACCTTTTACGTCGGCAAAGTCAAGTTCGCATCTATACTGCTGCTCATAGAATATCTTTCGTGTATCAATAACAAGTGGCTGACGGTCTATCTGTCCTGAAAGGAACTGTATAACCTCCTGCAACGTCTCCATTCCATATACATCGAGATTGTTGACAACTGCTGCTTCCATCTCGTTTTCCTTAGGGACTATAAAGCCTTTATACTTCAGTTTTCTCGCTAATATAGCTACTGGTAATGCTCCTTTCACCGGTTTCAACCTGCCGTCAAGTCCCAATTCACCCATCAACAAGTAGTTTTCGAGCAAATCTGAAGGCATAGCCTCATTTGCTGCCAATACACTGATGGCTATCGGCAAATCAAACCCCGAACCTACTTTGCGCAGGTTAGCAGGAGAAAGGTTTATCGTTATGGATTTGTTTGGAAACTTCTGATGACTGTACAAAAAAGCAGTGCGAATACGACTTAGACTCTCTTTCACCGCCTCGTCACCAAGTCCAGTCAATACAAGACTCTGCCCAGCTTCTACACTGGTTTCTATTGTTACGATATTCACTTCCAAACCATTTACGGCGGCACTGTATGTCTTGACAAGCATAATTAGGTTTCGGGTGGTTCTTAGGTAAAAAATAAGTAGGTGTTCAAGATTTACGAGCTACAATAACACCGTTTTTCTACGGTTTATAGTATGTCTATTTTGAACACCTAATTATAGTATACAATTTTATTCTTTTTCCTTTAAGTATTTAAGCAACTTCTCTGTAGCTCCAGAATGTGTCTTCACATAATTACCTGCAGCATCAGCGGCAGCTCTCAAGCGTTCGTTTGACTCTATCAGCTCATCCATTACATCTTCAAAGTCTGCATAATTCTCTATTGCTATTCCTCCGCCACAGCGTTTTAATTCTATCGCTTCTTGGAATCGCTGATGATTAGGTCCGAAGAGAACGGGTATATTCCATACCGCAGCCTCTGGAAGATTATGAATACCTACGCCGAATCCGCCTCCTACATAAGCTATGTCTCCATACTTATAAATAGACGACAACAGTCCGAAACAGTCTATAATCAGCACCTCCGCCCTATCTATCGTACTGATATCTTCGGGCTTCAGTTGCGAATACCTCAAGACTTTACGTCCCTCAAGCAGCTTCATTATCTGTTCGAGATGGCTCTCTCCTATCACATGAGGTGCTATTATGACCTTCCAGTCAGTATGCTTCGCAAGATAAGGAATGAAGATTTGC
>CAKQDQ010000130.1 GCA_934229335.1 uncultured Prevotella sp. | reverse complement strand
TTGACAACACAATGTACACATCAGCTTTAGGCAAACAATACGACTTCAATACGGCTGACCCAATGAACAAGTTGTTGATCAATGCCTTGTTTGCAACAGGACAGCTGAAAGCCAATCAGGAATACTACTTTGATTTCGACCATCAGTTTATTGAAACAGAAAAATATGATGCCAAGCCCACCTATAAGAAATTCTTGGGATATGGTCCTGGTGTTGCTGTCATTGGCGACATGATAGTTGGCATAGAAAACAGGGATGGCAACACCAACGTGCACTTCAACCAGAAGGATACACTCGAGAGAATCTTCAAAAGACTGGAGTCTTCTGGAATAAGCATATCTCATACTCGTATGGACTGTGGCTCATGCTTCTTTTTAAAAAGGAGAACTGATAAGTGCTGATCCTATGTTCCTTATCGTTCAGGCTAATAACTATCAAAGCACGAAAGTATATTCTCTTGCTGAAGAATATTACAAACGCGCATTTCTCATAATGCCCAACCGCATATACCCACTATTTAAATTAATGCTTCTATACAAGGAATCAGGGCAAAAACATAAAGTAAAACTAATGACATTTAAGGTACTAAATTTTAAAGTAAAAATTGAATCAGATGCGACAAAATACATGAAAGAACAGACTACCGAAGTTATTCACGCAAAAAGCTCAAAAAGTAGGTAATATGTCATCTACAAATTCGGCACAGGCAAGAGGATATATCGAGCCAACAACATAAGAGCCAAGCTTCCAAATACAGCAGACTGCTGGAAAGAAATGTGCTACTTCGTCACGTATTGAATGAAATATTACGATTTTTTTACTTCAAGACGGCTTTGAGGTGGCAACTACAGGTTTGCTCTGTATAGTCCTTGGGGAACTTAATATTAATTCAGCGAACACTAATTATCCTCACCACCAACGAAAAAGTTAATTATATGTAAACTATTCAGCTACCAATTTGCCATTTGCTATTTTTTTTGTAACTTTGCAAAGATTTATAGTGTGCTGTAAAAAACGAAATAGCACAGAACACCAATTACAACCTTCAACATCAGTATAATGAAGAAAGTTCTTTTTGTCAATCAAGACATTACACCGTATGTAGCAGAAACAGAATTGTCACATATGGGACGTGTAGCACCACAAAAGGTGCAAGAAGCAGGATGTGAAATCCGAACATTTACACCAAGATGGGGTAACATTAACGAACGCAGAGGGCAACTGCATGAAGTGATACGCCTTTCTGGTATCAATATCACTATCGATGACATCGATCACCCACTAATCATCAAAGTGGCAAGCATCCCTGCAACTAAAGTCCAAGTATACTTCATAGACAACGAGGAATTCTTCAATAGAAAAGCACAAATAGCTGACGATGAAGGAAATATGTTCCCCGATAATGGAGAGCGCGCAGCATTCTTTGCACATGGAGTTATCGCCACAATAAAGAAGCTGCGTTGGATTCCAGACGTAATACACTGTCAAGGCTGGATGTCTGCCCTTGTACCCTTGTATGTCAAGAAAGTGTATGCAGAAGAGTTAGGATTAGAAAACGTAAAAATCGTTACATCTTTGTTCAACCAACCACAACAAGAGGTAATGGCAGAGAACACAAAAGCATGTCTCGCATACGGTGACGTAACCACAGACGGCATTTTAGCCAAGTACAACGATGCAATGACAAGCCACGAATTGGAGAAGTTAGCTATTGATTATTCTGACGGAATCATCACAACATCATCAGAAATCAATAAAGACATATTGGCATACGCGGCAAAGGCGGAAATTAAGACATTAGACTGCCAAGACGAGAATTTCGCCAATGCCTATGTTAATTTCTACGAAAATCTTTAAGTAAGAATGAAATACTCCTTCTACACAATATTAGCATTTATAGCGTTAGCACTATATTCATGTGATGACACTACCGACACAATAGGCATGTCTCTTACAGACAATGTCAACAACATCAGTGTCAATGCCGACTCTTTCTTTGTTGAATCACATTCTGTCAAAGCAAAGAATATTGTGTCACGTTCATCTAATGGATATTTAGGAAATATAAAGGACCCAGAGACGAATGCTTATGTCACATGTAACTTCATGACACAGCTTTCAACTATGGGTGAGTATCAATTTCCTGATATTACAAACATTGTCGTAAAAAAATACGACGAAAATCGACCGAAGTTAGAGCAGATTAAAGCTGACTCATGTAAGTTAGCAGTATACTTCTCTAATTTTTACGGGGATTCTCTCGCACTAATGAAGGTGATGGCGCACGAAATGAGTACACCATACGAAGAAGGAGTAAAATACAAAACAGATTTCAATCCAATATCAGAAGGAATGATTAGAAATGGTAAAGGAAGTATTCATAGTGAACTTTCATTTACCATTTCTAACAGAATCTACTCTGATGCGGACAGAGGCTCAAGCTATTATGTTCCAAATATTATCTTCACGCTTAACGACGAATATATTGATAAAGACGGGGTTAAGTATGATAACTACGGAACGTACCTCATGAGGAAGTTTTACAATTCTGAAACAAAAGACAACTTTACCAACGGATACCTATTTACCCATAACATCTGTCCAGGATTCTATATAGAGAACATTGGAGGCATAGGAGCCCTTGGGACAATAGAAAGAGCACAATTAGTTGTTTATTTCACAGCGAAATCAAATAACGAAGAAGTCGTTGGCGTTTCTTCTTTCGGAGCTTCAGAGGAAGTGCTTAGAAAGACTAACATTTCCCAAGACTACAATGCTATTGACAGCCTCATAAACCAAGAGAACTGTACATATCTGAAAACACCTGCAGGAATATTTACGGAACTTACACTCCCTGTAGACAAAATTATATTGGGACGAGACAGCGAACCAACAGGGCACGAGAACGACACATTGAACACCGTCCGTCTCTACATACCAAGGATTAACGACAGCTCGTCTAACAAATATAAACTATCTGTTCCTAACACGCTGTTGCTGTTACCGACAGACAGCGTAGATAATTTCTTTGCAAACAAGAAGTTGGCAGATTCACGTAACTCATACATTACCACTTACTCATCATCTACCAACGGTTATACTTTTGCTAATATCTCACAGCTTATCACCAACACCTATAAGGTCTTGGGAGATACGATAAACACAGTTATCGAAGCAAAGAAACGTGAATTAGGAGTAAAAGAGTTAACATCAGAGGTAGAAAGGGCAATAAAGAAGGACGTTGCTACAAAATATATTGCAAACCATCCTACTTGGAATAAGGTTACGATTATTCCAGTAGAGACAACCTACTCTACCCTTTCTTCTGGCTCTTCAATTCTTACGAAAGTAATATATGACATGAAACTTGGTAACACCAAACTGGTAAAAGGTTACAACACCAATGGTAACATCATGATAAATGTCATTTATTCAAAATTCAAAGACTAAGAATACAAACGTGGCAGATAACTTTTTAGAAAAACATCGTGAAGAATACGAAAAGAAGAAGGCACGATGGATAGCAAAGAAGAAAAAGACGAACCTTATATACTTGGACGTTAAAAGTAAAACCACAAACAATTAATACAATGATAAAAATACAATTTCCTGATGGCTCCGTTCGTGAATACGAAAACGGTGTAACGGGTCTGCAGATTGCAGAGAGCATATCACCAGCTCTCGCCCGCAACATAGTTGCGTGTGGTGTAAACGGTGAAACAACAGAAATCAACCGTCCTATCAATGAGGATGCTACCATAGCACTTTATCGTTTTGACGATGAGGAAGGTAAACACGCATTCTGGCACACTTCTGCCCACTTGCTGGCAGAGGCGCTACAGGAGCTGTATCCTGGCATCCAATTTGGATTTGGTCCAGCAATAGAAAACGGATTCTTCTATGACGTACTTCTCCCTAACGGAGAAATGATAAAGGAAGGCGACTTCAAGAAAATAGAAGATAAGATGATAGAATTAGCTCGAAAGGACGAGGCAGTTGTACGTGCAGACGTATCTAAAGCCGACGCGATCGAACAATTCAAAGCAATGGGACAGACATACAAGGTAGAACACATCGAACAGGATTTGGAAGATGGAACTATCTCTACATACACTCAAGGAGCTTTCACCGACCTATGTCGTGGACCTCACATTATTTCAACTGGTATCATCAAGGCAGTCAAGCTAACCAGCATAGCAGGAGCTTTTTGGCGTGGCGATGCTAAAAGAGAACAGATGCAACGTCTCTACGGCATTTCATTCCCAAAGAAGAAACTGCTTGATGAATATCTTGCCATGATGGAAGAAGCCAAGAAGCGTGACCACCGTAAGATTGGCAAGGAGATGGAGCTATTCATGTTCTCTGACCGTGTAGGCAAAGGATTACCAATATGGCTTCCAAAGGGTACCGACTTGAGACTGCGTCTTCAGGATATGCTGCGTCGTATACAGAAGCGTTTTGGTTACTGCGAAGTAATAACTCCGCACATTGGTTCCAAGAACCTTTACGTTACTTCTGGTCACTACGCTCACTACGGCAAAGACTCATTCCAACCGATACACACCCCTGAGGAAGATGAGGAATATATGCTTAAACCGATGAACTGCCCTCATCACTGCGAGGTATTTGCAAGCAAACCACGTTCATACAGAGAGCTTCCTTTCCGTTGCGCAGAGTTCGGCACAGTATACCGTTACGAGCAGTCAGGTGAGCTTCACGGTTTAACTCGTGTACGTTCTTTCACACAAGATGACGCCCACATCTTCTGCCGCCAAGATCAGGTAAAGAGTGAATTCCTGCGTGTTCTTGATATTATACAGGCAGTATTCTCTATCTTCGGATTCAAAGACGATCAGGTAGAATTCCAGATTTCCCTCAGAGATCCAAACAATAAAGAGAAGTACATCGGAACTGATGAGATATGGAACGAAGCAGAGCAAGCCATTATAGACGCCTGCAAGGAGAAGGGATTGAACGCACGCACAGAACTTGGTGAGGCAGCCTTCTATGGTCCGAAACTCGACTGTATGGTAAAAGATGCTATCGGACGTCGTTGGCAGTTAGGTACCATTCAGGTAGACTATAACCTGCCACAGCGTTTCTGTCTTGAATACACAGCAGAAGACAACACAAAGAAGACTCCTGTAATGATTCACCGTGCCCCATTCGGTTCATTAGAGCGTTTCACCGCAGTTCTTATAGAACACACTGCAGGTCACTTCCCACTGTGGCTTACGCCGGATCAGGTAGCTATCCTTCCTATATCAGAAAAGTACAATGACTATGCGGAAGAAGTAAGGGAATACCTTGAAAGTGCTGATGTACGTGCTATTGTAGACAACCGAAACGAGAAGATCGGACGTAAGATTCGTGACAACGAGATCAAGCGCATTCCTTACATGGTAATCGTTGGAGAAAAGGAAGCTGCTGACAAGACCGTCGCTATGAGACAGCAAGGTGGTGGTGAACAAGCCGTTATGCCTTTAAGTGACTTCGCAAAGCGCATCAATGACGAAGTAGCCAAGATGCTGGAGGCCATGAATATCAAACCTCAGAACTAATAGCACATAGGTAGGATTTATAAATGTCCTACTGCTAAAAACTATACGAAATATCATGCCGTTAGGAAAAAGCTACAGTAACTGATAGTAATGGCATACCAAGATATTTTATACTAACAAAAAGGTTGTTCTCCCAATTTATGTGGAAGAACAACCTTTTTTCGTTATCATAATATCATAACAACACAACTACGCAACACACTTTCAACACCTTTTTACAGCCATACTACACGAATAATTTACAGATAAGTGACGATAAAAAATAAATTCGTATAATTTATGTAATAGATTTTTTGAGATAGTTTGAAGACATGAAGAAGGATGCTCTCCCCGATAACGGGGGAGAAGCGAAGAGGGTGTAAAGACCATTGAGCAATGCGAGCATTGTGACAGATGAACGACTCAAAAATATCCAAAAGACATGACGAGGAAACTACATCATTTATGTAATTCACTCCGCTAAATTGTACCAAGTTATTTTTTTACCGTCACTAACATTGTAGAATAGGAGAAAAATCAGTAAATTTGCATAAATTTTTAAAAATGCGATACAACACAATATTACTTGACCTTGACGGAACGCTGATGAACAGCGGCGAAGGAATTATGCGAAGCGCACAATATGCACTTTCCTGCATGGGTATCACTATAGATGACTGGCACTCTTTACGCTTTTTCGTTGGTCCTCCGTTGGAAGATTCCTTTAAGGACTTCTATGGATTAGATGACGTAGCAGCGTCAAAAGCTGTAGAAGCCTACAGGAAAAGATATTTTGACGTAGGAGTACTGGAACAAGAACCTTACGAAGGGGTGACTACCTTCTTAGAGAATCTAAAAGACATGGGAC
>CAKQDQ010000129.1 GCA_934229335.1 uncultured Prevotella sp. | reverse complement strand
GACATTGACCGCTACCACCGTTCGCTCGGTTGGCGTGGCTGTGGGTATCACTATATGATTCCTATTGACGGTGCCATCGAGCGTGGATGACCAGAGGCGCAGATTGGAGCGCATTGCAAGAACCATAACAGCCATTCCATCGGTGTGGCGTATATAGGAGGACTTGCCGCTGACGGCAAGACTCCATGCGACACCAGAACGAAAGCACAGAAGCGTGCGCTGGAACGGTTGCTTAGTGAGCTGTATAAACGTTATCCAAAAGCGTTGATAGTGGGACACTCTGACCTTGATCCACACAAACCCAGTTGTCCTGGGTTTGATGTGATGAGGGAGTACAGAAAATTACACTAAATCAATCTCTGCGGAATATATCACGCGTATACACTTTATCCTTTACATCATCAAGACAAACATCATAACGATTAGCAATAATTGCATGACTGTTTGTCTTGAATGTTTCCAAATTGTTGACTACACGAGAGCCAAAGAATGTAGTACCATCTTCAAGGGTAGGTTCGTAGATGATAACCTCTGCACCCTTAGCCTTGATACGCTTCATGATGCCCTGAATGGCAGACTGACGGAAATTGTCAGAGTTTGACTTCATTGTCAAGCGATATACACCAATAACACAATTATTAGGCTCTGCTCCATATTGATTATTACTTGAATAATCATACCAACCAGCCTTGCGCAATACAGCATCGGCTATGTAGTCTTTGCGTGTTTTGTTAGATTCAACAATAGCAGACATCATGTTCTGTGGCACATCTTGATAATTTGCGAGAAGCTGCTTGGTGTCCTTTGGCAAGCAATAGCCGCCGTAACCGAATGATGGATTATTGTAATGTGTTCCGATACGGGGGTCGAGACCTACGCCTTCGATGATGGCTTTTGAGTCAAGGCCTTTTACTTCGGCATAAGTATCAAGTTCGTTGAAGTAACTAACACGAAGGGCAAGGTAGGTATTGGCGAAGAGTTTAACGGCCTCGGCTTCTTTCATGCCCATGAAGAGGGTGTCGATGTTTTCCTTAATGGCTCCTTCTTGTAATAGCGCAGCGAATGTTTTGGCTGCAGCTTTCAACATCTCAACATCGGTTACTGATTCTATCGCCTTGTTTTCTTCCTCAAACTCTGACTTGTTAATTATCTTAGGATAGCCTACGATAATACGGCTGGGATAGAGGTTGTCATAGAGAGCTTTACTTTCACGCAAGAACTCAGGCGAGAAAAGAAGATTGAACTTTTTGATTCCTTTTTGTGCATATTTCAAATATAGGTTACGAGTATAACCAACGGGGATGGTTGATTTGATGACCATTACGACATCGGGATTAACCTCCAGCACAAGATCTATTACTTCTTCTACATGACTTGTGTCGAAATAGTTCTTCACAGGGTCATAGTTGGTAGGAGCAGCAATCACTACAAAGTCTGCATCTGCGTATGCAGATTTTCCATCTAATGTGGCAACAAAATTTAGTGGCTTTTCTGCCAAATACTTTTCTATATAATCATCCTGTATAGGTGATATCTTATTATTAAGTTTTTCCACCTTCTCAGGGATTACATCCACTGCCGTTACATGATGATGTTGCGATAGCAATGTAGCTATACTCAGTCCCACATAGCCTGTACCAGCTACTGCGACCTTAATATCTTTAAAATCACGCATAAAATTTAGATTTAGTTTTATTTGTTGCTGTTGGTGGTATCGAACCACATTCTTTGCAGAACTACCTGTACAACAGCTGACCATATTGAAAGTTATAGCCCTTTCGTGGCGGGAGCATCTGCTCTGTTCAAAGCCATGTTAGGACTTTCAACTCCCAGATTGCCCACCATGAGTAATATTTCTACTACATCTGTTGTTGAACCTGTATTGATTATTTTTGTTTTCATAATCTTTCCTCCTATAAAATTCGTTAGTTTCTTTATTATCACATAAACATTACCCACAGAGCGTAGTAACGCACTAAACCATAAGATAGGGTTTTCAAAGCCTTCAAACAGAGCTATAATTGAACAGAGCCAATTAAAATTTACGCCATACCATCTTATTTACAATACCAACATAAGACTGTACAATCTTCACAACCTTAGTTGATACATTCTCGTCTACATAATCAGGCACAGGAATACCATGCTGACCGTCACGGCAAAGTTCTACGGCAGTATCTACAGCTTGGAGCAATGACTTCTCGTCGATACCTGCAATGATAAAGTCGCCCTTATCTATAGCCTCAGGACGCTCGGTAGATGTACGGATGCAAATAGCAGGGAATGGATGACCTACTGAGGTAAAGAAACTTGATTCTTCAGGAAGTGTACCAGAGTCAGATACTACTGCAAAAGCATTCATCTGCAAGCAATTATAGTCGTGAAAGCCGAGGGGGTCGTGTTGGATGACACGTGGATCGAGCTGGAAACCTGAGGCTGCGAGACGATTGCGAGAGCGCGGATGACAGCTGTAGAGGATAGGCATGTCGTACTTTTCCGCCATCTTGTTGATAGCATTGAAAAGCGACATGAAGTTCTTTTCGGTGTCAATGTTCTCCTCACGATGGGCAGAAAGGAGGATGTACTTGCCTTTCTCCAAACCAAGACGCTGGTGTACATCACTTGCCTCTATCTCGGCAAGGTTGTTGTGCAGCACCTCTGCCATGGGTGAGCCTGTCACGTAAGTGCGTTCCTTAGGTAAGCCACAATCAGCGAGGTATCTTCTTGCGTGTTCACTGTATGCCATGTTTACATCGCTGATGATGTCAACAATGCGACGGTTGGTCTCTTCGGGCA
The DNA here is from genome assembly GCA_934229335.1 of uncultured Prevotella sp. Classification (GTDB taxonomy): domain Bacteria; phylum Bacteroidota; class Bacteroidia; order Bacteroidales; family Bacteroidaceae; genus Prevotella. Next base: position 3,660 of record CAKQDQ010000129.1, on the reverse strand, counting down.
AACACTCGTCCTTGCAGCGGTTGCCGGCCTCCATGTGGAAGATGGGAATATGCAGACGCTTGGCACCGATAACGCTCAAACATGAGTTGGTATCACCTAATACCAATACTCCGTCTGGCTTGGTCTGTGCAAAGAGCTTGTAAGAGCAGTTGATGATGTTACCACAGGTGGCACCAAGGTCATCACCTACGGCATCCATATATACTTCTGGTTCTGCCAGCTTCAAATCTTTGAAGAAGATGCCGTTGAGATTATAGTCGTAGTTCTGGCCTGTGTGGGCGAGGATTACGTCGAAATACTGGCGGCACTTGTTGATAACGGCGGCAAGACGGATAATCTCGGGACGTGTGCCGACAACGATAATGAGTTTTAATTTGCCATTATCCTTAAACTTTATATCTGAATAATCAAATTTGGGTTGCTTTTCCATATGCTTAATTACTTTTCCGAACACGAATATCACAAATGATACGAATTATTTTACTTTGCGTTCATATTCCAAACCATCCGCATTTCCAAAATTGAGGAGCAATCCGAGCTTTAGTCCTGTTGCTTTAAGATAATTGTAAACCTGACTTCTATGAGCGTCATCCAATCTGGCCACCGCTTTCAGTTCTACAATAATATTATTATAACATACGAAATCAGCTCTGTATGTTTGTTTCAGAACCTTCCCTTCATAACTTATGGTTAGTTCTTTTTCTCTTTCATACGGTATTTCCCGCTTCCTAAACTCCAGTTCGAGTGCTTCTTGATATACGGCTTCAAGAAAGCCAAGACCTAACACATTATACACGTGCATAGCCGCTCCCGTTATATTGTAACTTTCTTGTTTGAAATATATCATATTCGTAAAATTCGATAAATTCGTGTTCGTTACTTCTCTACCTTATCGAAATAAGTATCTGGTTTATTGGGGTCGAATATCTCGTTGCAGTACATCACAGTCACCAAATCCTCGGTGTCTGAGAGGTTGATAATGTTGTGGGTATAACCGGGAAGCATGATGACGGATTGTATTTTGTCACCGCTCACTTCATAGTTAAGTACCTCATCTGTACCTTCCTTACGAAGCTGTATTAGTCCGTGACCAGCTACAACAATAAACTGTTCCCACTTGGTATTGTGCCAATGCTCACCTTTAGTGATTCCCGGCTTGGATATATTGATGCTCACCTGTCCGCAGTTTAAGGTGTGAACCAACTCGGTGAATGAGCCACGCTGGTCAACATTCATCTTCAGGTCGAATATCGCCTTGTCCTTGGGCAAGTATGACAAGAAGGTGCTATAGAGGCGCTTGGCAAACGAGTTGGCAGGAATCTCAGGAATCATTAATGTCTTGGGCATATCGGCAAACTTATGGAGCAAGTTCACTATTTCACCGAGGGTAGCCTTATGGGTGATGGGACAATAGCAGTACTTGCCTTCTGCTGAAGGAAGTACTTCAAGTCCCTCAAACTCGCAATGATGCTCCTCACCCTTCAATGCGTGTATCATCTCGTCAACAAGGTCATCAATGTAGAGCAGTTCAAGTTCTACACTTGGGTCGTTGACGGTGATGGGGAGGTCGTTAGCGATATTGTTGCAGAAGGTGGCTACGGCACTATTATAATTAGGTCTGCACCATTTGCCATAAAGGTTCGGGAAACGATACACCAAAACCTTTGCGCCTGTCTCCTTACCATATTCAAGGAACAAATTCTCACCAGCTTTCTTGCTTCTGCCATACTCGCTGTTGCCGAAACGTCCTGTCAAGGACGCTTGCTGTGAACTTGAAAGCATAACGGGACAGTTGTTGCCGTGAGCTTTAAGGGTGTCGAGCAAAGTAGAGGCGAAACCGAAGTTACCCTTCATAAACTCGTCATTGTCCTTCGGACGATTGACTCCTGCAAGGTTGAATACGAAGTCACATTCCTTGCACCATGCGTCAAGTTGTTCGGGAGTGGAGTCAAGGTCATACTCAAAGACTTCTTCTATCTTCAATTTACCATAGCAACGTGCCTTGCCGTCTTTTATATTATTGAGTTGGGCGCAAAGGTTTTTGCCTACAAAACCTTTGGCTCCAGTTACTAATATCTTCATACGCCTTATTTTATTGTACAAAGTTTCCTTCACCACTCAATTCTTTCTTTATATACTCCAACGCACCAATCTTAGCCTTTGTTTCTTCAAGGTTCAAACGATAGGTGTTATCAGAATTGAATTCTTCTATTTCCGCACGTTTGGTATCACCTTCCTTAAAGAACTTATCGTAGTTCAAACCACGGTTGTCTGCAGGCACACGATAGAAGTTGCCCATATCCTCAGCCTTAGCACACTCTTCTTTGGTAAGCAATGTCTCGTACATTTTCTCACCATGACGGATGCCGATAACCTTGATATCTTCCTTCTTGCCACCAAATAGCTCACATACTGCCTCTGCTTGTGTCTGGATTGTACAAGCAGGAGCTTTCTGTACAAGAATGTCACCATTCTGACCGTGCTCGAAAGCGAAGAGAACGAGGTCTACAGCTTCTTCGAGCGACATGATGAAACGTGTCATCTTAGGCTCGGTCAATGTGATAGGATTGCCATTACGTATTTGGTCAATCCAAAGAGGAATTACCGAACCGCGTGAACACATCACATTGCCATAGCGTGTGCAGCATATCTTAGTTTTTCCAGAGTAACGGCTCTTGGCTACGGCAATCTTCTCCTCGATGGCCTTGGTGATACCCATTGCGTTAATTGGATAAGCCGCCTTATCGGTAGAGAGACAAATCACTGCACCAACACCGAACTCAATAGCAGCAGTAAGTACGTTGTCTGTACCGACAACATTGGTTTTTACCGCCTCCATCGGGAAGAATTCGCATGAAGGCACTTGCTTCAATGCTGCTGCATGGAAAATATAATCAACACCTGGCATAGCGTTACGGCATGATTGCAAATCACGTACATCACCAATAAAGAACTTAATCTTGTTGGCCACATCAGGATATTTTACCTGATATTCGTGACGCATGTCATCCTGTTTTTTCTCATCACGTGAGAAAATACGTATCTCACCGATGTCAGTACGAAGGAAACGATTCAACACTGCATTACCGAAGGATCCTGTTCCACCAGTAATCATAAGGGTTTTACCTGCAAAAATGCTCATTGTTTTATTTTTTATTGTTAATCTCTTCTAAAAATATCACGTGTATATACCTTATCTTCCGCGTCTTTCAAACAATCATCAAAGCGATTGGCAATGATAGCCTTGCTCTCTGCTTTGAATGCATCAAGATTATTAATGACCTTGCTGCCAAAGAATGTTGTACCATCTTCAAGTGTAGGCTCATAAATGATGACTTCTGCACCTTTTGCCTTAATGCGCTTCATGATGCCCTGAATGGCAGACTGGCGGAAGTTGTCACTATTTGACTTCATGGTCAAGCGGTATACACCGATTACACAATTGTTTGGCTCTACCCCATATTGGTTGTTGCTTGAATAATCGTACCAACCCGCTTTGCGCAATACTGCGTCTGCAATGTAGTCTTTGCGAGTACGGTTTGATTCAACAATAGCTGACATCATATTTTGTGGCACGTCTTGGTAGTTGGCGAGAAGCTGCTTGGTGTCCTTTGGCAAGCAATAGCCACCATAACCGAATGATGGGTTATTGTAATGTGT
>CAKQDQ010000128.1 GCA_934229335.1 uncultured Prevotella sp. | reverse complement strand
TATCGGTTATCAATGCTCTTGCCACTACTATCGGTTATGTAGAGTTAGTGTGCACTAACCTTATGTTCATACTTGCCACTTGGTTCTTCGAAAGCTACAAGTTGCTACGTCATGTCAACACGAAACTTGTGCAATATGACCGTATCTCGCTTATAAAGCCAGACAAACGCGAGGAGCTTATAGCCGACCTTGAGGAGCGAACTGGACTGAAGATTGAGAAGGTAGAAGTGGGAGGCATCGACTTTTTGCGAGATATGGCGATGCTAAAGATTTATTATCACTCTGACAGCATTGAGCCTAACACCGTTGATGACCACCTTAAGATTTCAAGAGAAGAATGGACTAACGTAGACAAGTAGACATTATTCATTACTATTACACTTATGAAAAGAACACTATTGATAAGCATTGCCACTATTGTTGCTACCGCTACTTACGCCGAGAAGAACGACGGAGGACTGTGGCTGAGTGCCGGGGCTGAGAAGAAGATTAGCAAGAAGGCAGAAATAGGCATTGACGCTGACTTCAGAACACGCAACGATTTCAAAACTGTCGACCGATGGAGCGCAGGCATTAGTGGCTCGTACAAAATAACAAAATGGCTGAAGGCGGATGCTGGATACACTCTACTGTATTATAATAGACAAGAGAAGTTGACTACTCACGACAACACTCTAAGCGAAGAAACACTGTACAACAACTGGCGTCCCAGCTACTGGGCAGTGGCACACCGCTTCAACGCGTCGCTTACTGGTAGCGTTAAGTTCGGAAACATAGGACTATCGCTACGTGAACGCTGGCAATACACATCACGCCCTGCCACAACTACGGAGCGTTACGATTTCGATAACGAGACGTGGGAAGAGACAACAGTGGGCAGTAAAGACAAACACCTGCTGCGATCAAGGCTTCAAGTGGAGTATGACAAAAAGAAATCGATGTTTAAGCCATACGCTAATGCGGAGCTTTACAACGCGATGTCGCTCGAAAAGGTACGTTTTACGGTCGGTACAGATATTAAAGTAAACAAGCATCACGCCTTTGACGTGTTCTACAGACTACAACTTACTAACGACAAAGAGAGCGACAACGAACCTAACTGCCACTACATCGGAGCAGGATATACTTATAAATTTTAATTAATAATAAGTAAGATGAGACATAACTTCAGCACTGTGCTACTGGCACTCGCCACAACTTGCATGACACTCAACGCCTGTAAGTCTGACGATACTGACCTCAGCGACTACATATACAACCTTGAACACCCTCAATACGCCACCATTACACTCAATAAGTCACCCCTACCAGAAGACGTAACAGAAGGCGATTTCACCCAAGATGACATGGTAGAGAACATGAGTGTCACTACTACCATAGCCCTAAACTTTACCGACAACGACGTAGAAGTAACTGGACGTGCCACTGGTGTCAGAATAACTAAGGAGGGAGCACACGTCAAAGTGGTGTGCGCAGAAAAAGGATTGAAACTCGTTCTCAGCGGAAAGACGGCTGATGGAGGCTTACAAGTCTTCTCAGACAATAAGTATGTTATTGAAATGGCAGGAGTATCAATAACCAACCCTAATGGTTCTGCCATCAATAACCAAGGTAAGAAGACTTGCTACGTGATCATTGACGACGACACTAACAACGCTCTCATTGACGGAACAGGATATGCTGTAGAAGCAAACGGCATACAGTCAAAGGGAACTTTCTTCAGTGAAGGACAGTTAGTGTTTAGCGGTTGTGGCAGTCTTGACGTGTATGGCAACAACAAACACGGCATAGCCAGCGACGATTACATAAGGATTCGCAAGGGAACAAATATATATATCAACATAGCTAAGCACAATGGTGTCTCTGGTTCGGGCATAAAAGCTAACGATGGAGTATACATTAATGGCGGAATAGTAAACATTGAGGCAAACGCTGACGGCGGAAAAGGCATCAACTGTGAGGATTCCGTGATAGTAAACAGTGGCAGACTAATTGTAATCAACACAGGAGCGCCAACTATTGACAGCGAGATTAACGACACTACTTCATGCGCTGGCATCAAAAGCGACATGGCCTTTATACAGAAAGGTGGTGACATTGCCCTGCTAAGTAAAGGCGAAGGCGGCAAGGGAATTAACACTACAGGCAACATTATCATCAATGGAGGCACGCTGACTGTAGTCGCTCTTGGTGAGAAAGGCATTGCCACACCTAAGGGTATAAGGTCAAAAGGCAACATGACTGTGACTGGAGGCTACATCAGCTCATTCAGTTTGCGAGGCACTCCACTTGACATCACTGGCACATTAGACCACGGCAGCAGCACAATGTCGTACAGCAACCAAAACCGAACGGTAACTTTTCAATTCTAACAGTATAATACTCAAGTTCTAACAGTATAATACTCAAGTTCTAACAGTATAATACTCAAGCCAAAAAATCCTTGTATTTCCACGGATTTTTTGGCTTTTTCTTTTCTCTTTCATCATTTTTTTATAACTTTGCACGCACACAATCCTACAAAGAATAAGGCAATAGCCAAACGTCGGCACAACAAAATACCAACATCTTAGTATTGTCTAAGTGCAAATAAATGAATACCTTTGCAGTATAAAAACAGTAGTTTCTTATGAAAAAGATGAAGTTATACGAGCCTGAAGACCAGATGATATCACTGATACGTGATAACTATAACGTATTGCAAAGTCTCAGTGCTTTCGGCATCGGCATGGGATTCGGTACCAAGACTGTTAAAGAAATATGCGAATCACATGGTGTTGACACGTTCACATTCCTTGCTGTGGTAAACCTTACCATCAATGGCTACCACTCACAGAATGACATTCACCACATGGATGTACGCACTCTGTTGTGTTATCTGCGTGCTTCACACCGCTACTACATCGAATTCCAATTGCCATTCATTCGCAAAGAACTTGTGGAAGCACTGGAACAGGGTGATCGTTTGGGCGATCTCATAATAAAAATCTTTGATGAATACGCCCGATTCATAGCGCATCACATGAAGTTTGAGGAGCAACACCTCTTCCCTTACGTAGAAAGTCTGCTCAGTGGTGAACATAAAGAGGGGTACGACATAGAGACATTCTCAAAACATCACGACCAAACAGGCGAGAAATTAGCTGAGCTAAAGAGCATTATCATTAAGTATCTGCCCTCTGATCCGTTACAAGGCAATATGCTGTCTGCTACTCTATACGACATATACAACTTAGAAGAGTGGCTCGCACTCCATGCTAACGTGGAGGAATCTATATTCATTCCCGCTATCAAAGAGCTTGAACAGAAGAACCAACCCAACGATGCTGTGTCTGCTTTGTCATCACTTATCGGCGCACCGACAGACAATGGTGAGTCATTATCAGAGAGAGAGAAAGACGTTGTGATAGGTGTTGTGCAAGGACTGACGAACAAAGAGATTGCAGACAGACTGTTTATTGCTCCTAACACAGTGATTACGCACCGTCGTAACATTGCACGCAAACTACAGATACACTCTATTGCTGGTTTGACTATTTACGCTATAGTAAACAAATTGGTAGAGTTAGATAAATAGTTTATAAGTACAGAACATACGGTTTATATACACAGAACATACGTAAAAAGCCCAAACGCATCATAACGTTTGGGCTTTTTATGTTGTATCTTACTCTTGCACCACGCGTAACTTGGCAAACTTCAACAGCAGTTGCTTTGTACCAACAATCTCAAAGTTTACTGTTGCCTTTGTGCTGTCACCACTTCCATTAATTGCAGTCACCACACCCTTACCGAAACGGTCATGCTCTACAGCTGTGCCTACACTGAGACTACCTGCTATTTTAGCTTGAGTGGCATACGAAGGCTTAGCGTAGGCAGTCGACATACGTGTCAATGGCTTCGCTACATTCACGCTCTGAGCGTCTGTCTGTGGCTTTATCTCCGCCCTTACAGGCTGTGCTACAGTTCGTCTTACGCCATAATCAGGCTGCTTAGCATACTCAGGAACGGCTCCAAAGAAGTTTTTTCTCTGTCTGATGTTATTTCCGACGATGCCAGAAGTGCCTTGTTTTTTAATGAATCTGGAGTCTATCTCGCGCAGGAAACGGCTTGGAGTGCCAAACTCCATCTTGCCATATCGGTATCTACTCTTGGCGCAAGTCAGCGTGCATTGCCTCTCTGCTCTTGTAATAGCGACATACAACAGGCGGCGTTCTTCTTCCAAAGCGCGTGGTGAGTCGGTACACATCTGGCTTGGAAAGATATTCTCTTCTAATCCTACCACATACACTTCTGGGAACTCAAGTCCCTTTGCACTATGCACAGTCATCAGGGTTACCTTCGCTATATCATCGTCTTCCGTGCCACGGTCACTCAACAATGAGACGTCATTAAGGAAGTCTGTCAGCATTTCTGACATCCCTTCCTCACGCGCAGACTCTACAAACTCATGCACAGACGACAGAAACTCCTCTAAGTTCTCTTGTCTTGCCTTGTCTTCTGGTTCGTTACTGGAGTATATATCCTGCGTTATACCTGTGGTCTTGACTATGTTTGTCACCAGATTAGCAGCGTTTTCAGTTGCTGCTTTGTCCGTAAAGTTGGCTATCATACCAGTAAATGCCAGCAGTTTTCCCATCGTTCCGCGGTTAAGGCTTAACGTTGTAGCGATAGGATTTGTAACAGCTTCCCACATACTCACGTTTCTTTCCTGTGCCGCCTGAGCTATTTTCTGTATTGTAGTATCCCCTATTCCCTTTGACGGATATTTCAATGTGCGCCGGAAAGCCTCATCATCATTATTATTAACTACAAGTCGCAGGTATGCCGTGACGTCCTTTATCTCCTTACGTTGGTAAAAGCTCATGCCGCCATAGATATGGTACGGTATAGAGCTCTTCATAAACTGTTCCTCAAACGCTCTACTCTGCGAGTTGGTACGATACAGTATTGCGAAGTCAGAATATTCCGCATGGTCATGACAAACCTTGGCTTTTATTTCGTTACCTACAAACAATGCCTCCTCACGGTCGCTCGCCAGCACTCGCATGGAGAGCCTTTCGCCCTCTTCATTGCGACTGAAGACGTTCTTCTCTATCTGCCATTGATTCTTGTGTATCAGGCTATTGGCAGCCTGCACAATACATTGCGTAGAGCGATAGTTCTGCTCCAACTTAAAGAGCCTCGCCCCTTGAAACACCTTTTGGAAGTTAAGGATATTGTCTATGTTAGCTCCTCTGAAGCTGTATATGCTCTGTGCATCGTCGCCTACTACGCAGATATGCTGATGAACAGACGTCAGCTGTTCTATAATACACTGCTGCGCATAGTTTGTGTCCTGATACTCGTCTACAAGAATGAACCTCAACGCATTGGCGTATGCAGCAAGTACGTCCTTGTTTTCCTTAAATAACATATAGGTGTTGAGTAGCAAGTCGTCAAAGTCCATGGCGTTACTCGTTCTGCATCTCTGCTGATACACCTTATATATACGTCCTACCTCTGGCATTTTGTCGTCAAAGTCTCTCGTAGTGCAGTAGGCATCGTCGGCATATAGCTCTGCTGTCAGCAAGCGGTTTTTGGCAGCTGATATACGGTTGTATACGTCTGATGGCTTGTAATTCTTGTCGTTCAGTCCCAATTCCTTAACGATAGACTTTACAAGCGATTTTGAATCGCTGTCATCATAAATAGTATAATTAGAGGTATAGCCTATATGCTCCGCCTCATGGCGCAGGATGCGTGAGAAGAGTGAATGGAAAGTTCCCATACGCAGATAGCGTGCCGACTCCTCGCCCACTATTGTTGCTATACGTTCCTTCATCTCGCGTGCCGCCTTGTTGGTGAATGTCAGTGCCATTATCTCCCATGGCTTCATGTCATTTGCCAACAGATAGGCAATCTTATATGTCAATACGCGCGTCTTGCCAGAGCCAGCGCCAGCTATAACGAGTGACGGTCCGTCTATGTATTCTACCGCCTCACGTTGCGCGTCATTCAGTTCGTTGAGGAAATTAAGTTCTTGCATTAGTGATTTTACAGATAAATTGTCATTGAGATATAGTGTACTACTGTCATAGAGACTGCCTTGCACACTACTCCCCCCTTTCATTCCATTTTACGTATTTCATCTCTTTCATTATCTGCCGTTGTCTCTTCTTCATATATTTCGATGGCTCTTTACTTGAGAATTTTCTCGGATTGGGCAACGTTGCGGCTATCAGTGCACAGTCTTTACGTGTCAGCAAGTCTGGTGTTGTGCCGAAGTTATCTTCCGCTACGGCGTCAACGCCGTATATTCCATCGCCCATCTCTATGGAATTTAGGTACACCTCCATGATGCGTTCTTTGCCCCACACTAACTCTATCAAGGTGGTGAAATACATCTCTAAGCCTTTTCGCAGCCAGGAACGACCCGGCCATAGAAACACATTCTTCGCGGTTTGTTGACTTATGGTACTTGCGCCATACTTTTTCTTGCCGGCTTCCATGTTGCGCTTCACTGCTGTTTGGATGGCATTGAAGTCAAAGCCATGGTGAATAAGGAATCGCTGATCCTCACTTGCCATTACAGCAAGGGGCATATCCTGCGTCATACTTGTCAGAGGTACCCAC
>CAKQDQ010000127.1 GCA_934229335.1 uncultured Prevotella sp. | reverse complement strand
TGGATTATCATAAAATTTAAGCTTCTTTATCCACGGAACTATGCAGATGCCCCGTTATAGCCGTAAATTTTATATGGCGATAAGCGTCTTCTATCTTGTAGAAATTAAAAAGTGGGTTTTACAAACCGAAAAAATCATTTATGGTTTGTAAAACCCACTTTTTAATTGTTATCATACATTATTTATATGTTCTTTATGTGGCAAGTGATATAGCATACATCATTTTCCATACGCTCCTCGGTTTTTTCACAGATGCCCTGAATGATGGCATTTGACACCTTGTTATTGTCTTCCTGCATCATTTCGAGAACATACTCCCTCTGACCATGTACCGCAAATATCACTGTTACAGTGTAATCTAATTCACTGTAATTGACGGTTATGTCAGTATTTCCGTTCCATTTTATTACTTGTTGGGTCATCTCGTCAATCAGGCCTTGTATCTTGTAGAAGATGTTACTGATGGCGTATTTTTGACAGAAATCATCCAGCATTTGGCAGTGCTTATGGTAAGTTGGGTCATTGGAAGCATTCAGTGTAAATGTGTATGTTCTTACTCTGCCAATGAAGTTCTGTGTTTCCTCTCGTTGAGGGTTGTTAAAAATCTGCTCTGGTGTACCTTCTTCATATATGTTTCCACCATACATAAAGAAAACCCTTGTACTTACATCCTTTGCAAACTTCATTTCGTGTGTAACGATAAGCATTGTCATTCCCTGTTTGGCAAGTTGTCTGATAACGCTGAGCACTTCGCTTACCATCGTAGGATCCAATGCGGATGTTGGCTCGTCAAACAATATGCAGTCTGGCTTCATGCTAAGACACCGTGCTATTGCTACGCGTTGTTTTTGACCACCAGACAAATTGCGTGGCATAACGTCTGCCTTATCTTCCAGACCGACTTTACGTAGAAGTTCCATACCTTGTTTATTCGCCTCTTTCTTACTAACCCCAAGAAGACGTATAGGACCGTTGGTGACATTCTCCAATACCGTCATATGTTCGAAGAGATTGAAGTTTTGGAACACCATTCCCATTTTCTGACGTACTTTGTTAAGCTTGCAGTTTCTGTCGAGAATGTTCTGGTTGCCAAATATAATCTCACCGCTTGTGGCTGGATCTATACAGTTAAGACAGCGTAAGAAAGTACTCTTACCTGTGCCAGAAGGTCCGATGATGCTAATAACTTCACCTTTTTCTATATTGCAATTTATACCTTTCAATACTTCCAGCGTATTACCGTCTGGCATGGTGAAGGATTTTGTAAGATTCTTAATTGTAATCATGTTATATTACTTTGAAACTTTTTTCATCAGTAAGTCTAATGACTTGCTGAGTAACCATGCTAATATGAAGTATATTACGGTCACAAAGATAAGAGGGAAAAATGCTTCGAAACTAGCGTTTCGTATCAAGTCCGATGCCTTGGTAAGGTCAACAATAGAAATATAGCCTACTATTGACGTTCCTTTAAGCAATGAAATAGCTTCACCTTGGAAAACAGGAATGATGTGGCGTGCTGCTTGTGGAGCTATGATATAGATAAAAGTCTGTAGAGGAGTGTACCCTAATGCAAGACCGGCTTCTGTCTGTCCATGGTCAACAGCGCGTATACCTGTTGTAAACATAACAGCTATGTATGCACCAAAGTTCATGGCAGAGGCTATGATAGCTACCATCATTGCTGATAAACCAGAGTTAGCAAGAATTATATAATACATGACAAGAAGCAACACCAAGATAGGAATGTTACGCATCAGGTCTATATAGCAGTTGGCGATAATGCTAAGTAGTTTGCATTTGCTCATCTGTAAGTAACTGATAAATGCACCAAGAATTATGCCGATGATTAGCGAACCGAGGAAAATCCATATCGTAGTCCAAAATCCACTGACAATCATTTTCCAACGATCTTGCTGTATCAGTGAACGATCAAAACTGTCTTTTGCACTCTCAATGAATGATTTATTAGTGGTAGTGTTTGCCTTACGTATCAGTGCGGTAGTCACAGAGTAGTCATCAGCTGGCATAAATAGCACTTTAGAAGCTCTTTCTGGTGTTACGCTCATACCAGCAACAATGACATCAATCTTCTTTGATTGCAAGGCTGGAAGTAGTGCATCAAATGTATAAACGTCGCATGCTAAGCCGTATCCATGTTCTTGCGCAAAACGTTGCCATAGCTCTACTTCATAGCCTGTCATCTCATTATGTATGGTTATACAATATGGTGGGTATGAAAAATCCGAGCCAAGGTGTAAAATTCGTTTTCCTGTGGTAGGAACGTCTTTCTGGCGTATAACAACTTTCTCGAGGTTGTTTGTTATCATTGGGTTAAGCCAGCGTGACTTAATCTCTGCCAGTCTTCCACATTTCTGTATGCTGTCAAAAAATGCGGTAAACTCATCGTGCAACTGTTTGTCGTCAATACGCACAGCTGTAGCAAGTGGCTCCTGAGTCGTTGAGTCAGTGAAAGCCTCCTCGATGTCAAGACGTGCGAACTCATCACAGAACATATTGTTGCGTTCTACCAATGCAACGTCACATCGTCCTGAGTTCAGTGCCATGAGAGCGTCAAGTCCACCTGGCATACACTGTACGTTTTCCTCTTCTGTGGAGAGACGCGCAATTCTCTCTTGGGTGGTGCCGGAATTTACAGCGACAGTATGCCCTCTAAGGTCAGAAAGACTCTTGGGGATAAAGCGCTGTTCGTCCTTGCCACAGCCAGCGAGGACTATAGCAAGGACGGATAGAGTAAATAGTTTAATAAATGTTTTCATCTCTTTGTTGCTCGTTGTTAGAGCGTTACGCCATTCTTGAATATTGATATTTCGCGGTAGCCGTTAATCTCGTTGCGAGCGTGTTCACCGCTTGCTACAGCAATAACCTTATCAATAAACTCAGGTACGAGCTCTGTCATAGCCTTTCCCTCTACTAATTGTCCAGCGTTGAAGTCAATCCAATTTTTCTTTCTGTTGTAGAGGTCAGAGTTAGTTGAAATCTTCATCGTAGGTACAAATGTGCCGAACGGAGTTCCGCGGCCTGTAGAGAATAGTACGATGTGACAGCCTGCTGATGCTAACGCTGTCGCAGCAACAAGATCATTGCCCGGAGCAGAAAGCAGATTCAGACCAGTATGCTGAAGTCTGTCACCGTATTCCAATACACCACTGACAGGAGCACGACCACACTTCTGGGTACAACCAAGAGCTTTGTCTTCCAGAGTAGATATTCCGCCAGCCTTATTGCCAGGAGAAGGATTCTCACCAACAGGCTCACCATGTGATAAAAAGTAGTTCTTGAAGTTGTTGATAAGTGACACTGTCTGGTTGAACAGCTCTTCTGTTTCACAGCGGTTCATCAAAATTGTTTCTGCGCCAAACATCTCAGGCACCTCAGTGAGGATAGAGGTACCACCTTGGGCTACCAACCAGTCAGAGAATTCACCTTCAAGTGGGTTAGCAGTAATACCAGAGAATCCGTCAGAGCCTCCGCACTTTAGACCAACACGAAGCTTGCTTACTGGTACATCCTCTCGATGGTCGTTCTTTGCAAGCTCGTATATACCGCGTAGTACTTTCATACATTCTTCAGTCTCGTCACCTTCAACTTTTTGAGTAACAACGAGCTTAATTCTGTCTTTATCGTAGTCGCCAAGCATTTTCATAAACTCGTCAGGCTGGTTGTTTTCACAGCCCAATGATAGTACAAGTACTCCACCAGCATTTGGGTGTAATACAATGTCACGCAGTATTTTACGTGTCGCTTCATGGTCTTCAGATAACTGAGAACAACCATAATTGTGGTGCCATGCGTGTACCGCGTCTATTCCGTCAAGTCTCGTCTCTGTTTCAAGTTGCTTGGCGAGGTGTTCTGCTATACCATTAACACAACCAACGGTAGGTACTATCCATATTTCGTTTCTTACACCGACATCGCCATTTTTTCTAACATACCCCTTAAATGTTCTGTTTGCATTTGGTATGTTAAGTTTTTCATTAACAGGAGTATATGTATACTCTAATGTTCCAGCGAGATTTGTCTTGAGATTGTTTTCATTTATCCATTCTCCAGCCTTGAGATCTTTTTTTGCATGACCTATAGGATAACCATATTTTATTATGTCTTCTCCTTCAACTTTGTCAGTGAGAAGCACTTTATGTCCAGCAGGAGTGTCTTGTAAGAGGGTAATCTTCTTGCCGTCAACCTCGATTATTTCACCAGCCTTCATTGGTTGAAGACATACAACCACAGAGTCAGCAGGATTGATTTTAAGAAAAGTCGTTTGTTTCATTGATATTTAGTTGTTTTTGTTAGTTATGTACATTGTATTTGTAGTCGAATTACAACGTCTTTTTGGGTTGTGTGTATACCTAAACGTCAAATCTGCGTTCTACGATAGAAATCCACATTCTCCTTGGTAAGAATTTCAATAGGCATATAGTTCACAGGTGTAACGTGTTTTTTCAGAATTATGGCTCTGACGAGTGCGTCTACGCTGTAGTATCCTTGTTGATACCCATGTTGTGCTATTAAAAAGGATATGCTACCTTCCTTAATGCATCGTGCGTTTTTACCGACCATATCATATCCCATGATTTGTATATCCCTCCTATTCGTTTTTAGCAGAAATTCCCCTACAAGATGCGCCTTAGAATTAAGAGTTATACAGTGATGGGTGTCTGGGTGTTGCGCAAAATATTCTTCCATGAGAATGGTGTGTTGCTTACGTGTGCTGTGATAAGGCAGATCTAAGACATTAATTTTGATGTTCGGGAAGTGGTCTGCCATATAGTGTCTGAATCCTACCTCCCTGTTGTCTTGCTGCTTGCTTGCAACATTTACGCCATCGAGAGTTTGTTTCATCAACATAATTTCCTTCTCTGTGCCAGCGAGCAACATAAGCATTTTAGCTGCAAAATATCCACTTGCAAAAGAGTCCTGACCATAGAACGCAAGTGGTCTTAAGTCAGGCAAGTAAGAGTCAAGCATGATGAATGGTATATTCCTTGCGTGCATCTCGTCCGTAAACGGTCTTGTAATGTCAAGTTTTGAAGGTACGATAATGACACCGTCCGGATTAGCATTCAGTATTGCTTGTGATTGCTCGTTGAATGATTCCAAGTCATTTCTTTTGTAGTAAAAAATTGTAATATGGACATGAAAATCTCTCCTTGTGTCACAGCATTTATGTTGTCCTTGCTCAACCTCTTCCCAATAAGCTTCGCTTTCGTGCTTTGGCATGAGGCAATAGAAGTCGTAGCGTCTACTGTTAGCTAAGGCACTTGCGTACATATTAGGTTCATAGTTCATTTCCTCCAATGCTTTCGTGACAAGAGCATGTGCTTTTGGAGATACGTTGGGCCTTTTGTGTAGTACACGGTCTACGGTTCCAACGGAGACACCAGCTTTCTCGGCAATATCTTTAATAGTTATGCGTTCGTTTGGCATATATGGCAATATTAATTTAAATAGGTCAGATTATTGTTCTTGTTTGAAAGCCAATAATGTTGTTGGCATTTCTATATACTTTAGTCTAAAATATCTTCAGCCGTAACATAATTGTCATATTGTTTTGCAAATATAACAAAAATATTCCAATTGTGCGAACACACAGCTTTTTTTTTGTGTAAAAAGAGAGAAAAAAGTCTTTTTTCTTCAAAAAACTTTGTGTTTCAAAAAAATGTTTGTAAATTTGTCTCTGTTTTTAGAATACCTTCTAATAGAAAACATGTACTAATTAATTAACTTATAATTTTTGTAGAAAACTATGGCAAAAGTAGTGACATTGGGCGAGATTATGCTTCGCCTTTCTCCAAATGGACAGGATCGTTTTATTCAGACTGACATTTTTCGTATAATTCCTGGCGGTGGTGAGGCTAATGTAGCTATCAGCTGTGCTAACTATGGTCACGATGCATATTTCGTAACAAAACTTCCTTCTCATGAGATTGGTCAGATAGCAGTAAACTCACTTCGTCGTTATGGCGTAAACACAAAGTTTATAGCTCGTGGCGGTGACCGTGTAGGTCTTTATTACTGCGAGACAGGAGCGTCAATGCGTCCTTCTAAAGTGATTTACGATCGTGCTAATTCTGCTATTGCAGAGGCAGATCCTTCTGATTTCGATTTCGATGCAATCATGGAAGGCGCAGACTGGTTCCACTGGTCTGGTATTACACCTGCTATTTCTGATAAAGCAGCAGAGCTTACAAAGCTTGCTTGTGAGGCAGCTAAGCGTCACGGTGTTACTGTTTCTGTTGACCTTAACTTCCGTAAAAAGCTTTGGACTTCAGAGAAGGCTATCTCTATTATGCGTCCTCTAATGCAGTATGTTGATGTATGTATTGGTAATGAGGAAGATGCAGAACTTTGCCTTGGTTTCAAGCCTGAGGCTGACGTAGAAGGTGGCGAGACGAACGCTGCTGGTTATGAGGGCATCTTCAAGCAGATGAAGGAGACATTCGGCTTCAAATATGTTGTATCTACTCTCCGTGAGTCTTTCTCTGCTACATTCAACGGTTGGAAGGCTCTTATATATGACGGTAAGGAGTTTTATCAGTCAAAGCGTTATGAGATCAACCCAATTATTGACCGCGTAGGTGGTGGTGACTCTTTCTCTGGTGGTCTTATCCATGGTCTTCTTACAAAGAAAACACAGGGCGAGGCTCTTGAGTTTGCTGTAGCGG
>CAKQDQ010000126.1 GCA_934229335.1 uncultured Prevotella sp. | reverse complement strand
CACTAAAGCTTATAAAGTAATATTGACGAAAATTATTTTTGTAGTAATGTGACTATCTCGTCGATATAAATACGCCAAAAAACCGTATAATGAGAAAAACAACAGACAGCATACGTCAGATAATGGACAGGTGGCTATTGCAGGCAAGCAATAGTGGTAGGCAGCGCACGATGATTATCGTGGCTGCTTTTCTGCTTTCTGCGCTTGTAAGCTCCGCTATGATAAGGGTAGTGGAGGCTCCTGATGATGCAAAAGGGAAAAGCAAGCAACCACAAGAGACCAAAAAGACAGTAGAGAGAAAGAAGGTAGAACGTAAGAGTTCGTTGGAACTGTATCGTGAAAAACAGGCAAGACTGAAACTACAGCAGGATACTATACCTGACAGCCTTCTGCACCCACGATGGAAGATACAGAAGACAACGCCTGTGACTTATGATGACCTGAACCAAGGAACGGCGGACTTGAAGCGACCTGACAACATAAAGCAGGAGGTGGAATATAACGATACGCTCAATAGGTACGTTATAGGAACGCGTCTTGGCAATACATGGATGGCGGCACCTGTAATGATGAGTTTAGGGGAATACCAGAAGTGGAGCGAGAGAAACCTCTTCAGAACGTTCTTCAGAAATAAAAACGCTGAGATATTCGAGACGAAGGGTAAGGAGAAGTTCGACTTTACGGATATGCACTTTGACCTCGGACCTGCCGAAAAAATATTCGGACCTGGAGGCATAAGGGTGAAGACGCAAGGAACAGCAGAGCTGAAACTGGGAGCTACAATGAAAAGTATAGACAACCCCTCGCTGCCTATACGTAACCGTAATACAACGACTATCGACTTCGATGAGAAGATTAACATCAACGTTACCGGTAAGATTGGTGACAAGATGAACATGAACCTTAACTACAATACTGACGCTACGTTTGACTATGACGCTCAAAACATGAAGTTGAAGTATGACGGTAAGGAAGATGAGATAATAAAACTGGTGGAGGCTGGTAACGTAAGCTTCCCAAGTAACTCATCACTCATTCAAGGAGCAACGTCACTGTTTGGTGTTAGAACGGATATGCAGTTCGGTAAACTGAAGCTGCAGACAGTGCTATCGCAGAAGAAGTCTACATCGTCAAGCGTCACGTCTAAGGGAGGTGTGCAGTTGACACCGTTTGAGATAAATGTCGCTAACTACGAAGAAAACCGACATTTCTTCCTCGGACAGTACTTCCGCAACCATTATGACGCATGGATGCAGACGCTACCTAACGCTACTACTGGAGTTGTTATCAACAGAGTGGAGGTGTGGGTGACCAATAAGAGCGGACAAACGTCAAACACACGTAACATCATAGCATTGGCAGACCTCGCAGAAGGAAAACCACAGAATACGTCATGGGGTGGGTTAGGAGATAACATCGCACCTAACAATGCCGCCAATTCTGAGTATAACAGCATGGTGACGACATATGCTGCTGCACGCGACGTAAACCAAACAAGCACAACTCTTGATGGTATGCTGACAGGAGGCGTAGACTATGAAAAGATAGAAAAGGCACGCCTGCTTAGCTCTTCGGAGTATACCGTGAACAAAGCGATGGGTTATATCTCGCTGAAAACAACGCTGCAGAGCGACCAAGTGTTGGCGGTGGCGTACGAATACACTCAAGGAGGACGCACATATCAAGTAGGTGAGTTCTCATCTGACCGCACTGACGTGTCGGAAGCCCTCTTTGTGAAGGCACTGAAGAATACTAACTGCGCGCCAACGCAGCCAAACTGGAAGTTGATGATGCGCAATGTGTATTACCTCGCATCGTCTGTACAGAAAGAGAAGTTCCGTTTTGACATCAAGTATCAGAGCGATACAGCGGGCGTTTATCTTAACTACATACCTGTAGAGAAGATTAAAAGCACACCGATAATTAGACTCATTGGCGCTGATCGACTTGACAATAACAACAGAACGCATAGCAATGGCTATTTCGACTTCGTAGAAGGCTACACGGTAAGCAATGGCCGTGTGTTCCTACCAAAAGTGGAACCGTTCGGAAAAGGACTGTATGACGCACTTAAAAGCAACGGACTGTCAGACGAAATAGCAGAGAAATATCGTTATCAAGCACTCTATGACTCTACCAAAACAATAGCGAAACAGAATGCAGAGAAGAATAGATTTAAGATAACAGGACAGTTTAAGGGCTCTTCTGAAAACGAGATTTCGCTCGGAGCGTATAACATTCCTCAAGGCTCTGTTGTGGTAACGGCAGGTGGCGTGACGCTACAAGAAGGCTCTGACTACTCGGTTGACTATGCTGCTGGAGTGGTAAAGATACTCAATCAGAGCATTATCGACGCGGGAACAAGCGTCAATGTTTCCTTAGAGAGTAACTCTGAGTATGGCATGGCAAGGAAAACAATGTTCGGCTTGAACTGGGAATACGACTTTACAAAGGATTTCCAGCTCAGTGGTACGTTCCAGCATTTGTCAGAACAGAGCTTGACATCAAAGGTTACCATGGGGGCTGAGCCTGTCAATAACACATTGGTAGGCTTTAATATCAACTGGAAAAAGGATAGCCAGTGGTTGACCAATATGCTCAACAAAGTGCCATTCCTGCACGTTACCCAGCCGTCAAACATACAGTTTAATGCAGAATTTGCTAAGCTATTCAGCAAAATAGCGAGCGGAACACAGGATAATGCGTCATATATTGACGACTTTGAGAATACTACCTCTGGCATTAACCTCCTCACACCGACCTCATGGACATTGTCAAGTGTGCCACAGGCAGCGGTAGGACACGCCCTGAGTAAGACCGATCTGACCTCTGGTTACGAGCGAGCACGACTGGCTTGGTACACTATTGACCCGCTTTTCACTCGTCGTTCCTCTACATTGACGCCTGGACACATAAAGGAAGACGTGGACCAACTGTCTAATCACTATGTCAGAGAGGTCTATGTGTCGGAGCTTTACCCTAACAGAGACCAAAGTACGTATTCTGGCGCAACGTCAACGTTGGGCATTATGAACCTTGCCTTTTATCCACAAGAGCGTGGTCCGTACAATTTTAATCCGTCAATAGACGAGAATGGACACCTACTGAACCCGAAACAGTCATGGGGAGGCATGATGAGAAAACTGGATACTAACGACTTTCAGGAGGCGAATATAGAGTATATAGAGTTCTGGATGCTTGATCCTTTCGTATATACACGTAATGATGGGACGGCAGCCAAGCACACGGGTAAACTGTATTTCAACCTTGGAGAGTTGTCTGAGGATATACTTCTTGACGGAAAAAAGTTCTATGAGAGCGGTATGCCAGTTAATAGTACAGATTCAGTAACCACTACTCAGTGGGGTAAGGTGCCTGTACAAAACACTATTAACTATGCGTTTGCCACAGCGTCAGGGGCACGTGCGAAGCAGGATGTAGGCTTTAACGGACTCAATGACGAAGAAGAGAGAACATGGGGATCATATAAGGAATTCCTTACGGCTGCCGTAGGAGCCGCACTTGATGGCTCTGGAGTAGTAAAGAATGACTCTGTAATAAGAGAAATAGTGGCTGACCCTGCCAACGATGACTACCGTTATTTTAGAGGAGCGGACTGGGATAGCAAGAAAGCTTCAATCCTTGATAGATATAAATACATTAACAACCCACAAGGAAACTCACCTGATTCCGATTCAAGAACGGAGGCGTACGATACCTCATACAAGACGACTCCTGACGTAGAGGATATTAATCAGGACTATACCCTTAACGAATACGAGAAGTATTATCAATATTGCGTGGAGATAAATCCTGATAATCTCACTGTGGGTAGTAACTATATTGTTGACAAACGCGATGCTATGGTATCGCTACGCAATGGTAAGAAGGAGTCGGTGACATGGTATCAGTTCCGTGTTCCAGTTAATCAGGGAAAGTCAGTGAATGGCATTAACGACCTGTCCTCTATCCGATTCATACGTATGTATATGCAGGGCTTTGAAGAACCAACCGTACTTCGTTTCGCAAGTCTTGACCTTGTGCGTGGCGATTGGCGTGTGTATGAGCAGAACATCAAGGGTGCTTCTGCTAACCCTACAGCTAAGTTCACAACCTCGTCCATCAATATCGAGGAGAATAATGACAAGACTCCTGTCAACTACGTACTGCCACCAGGCATCTCACGTGTAGTAGACCCGACACAACAGCAGTTGACAGAGAACAACGAACAGGCTATGCGAATAGACGTAACGAATATGTCGCATGGCGATGCAGTAGCTGTTTACAAAAACTCTTCATACGATATGCGTTACTATAACCGTCTGCAAATGTTCGTACACGCTAATGCCCTTGAGCAGAACGTGACGAATCTACAGAACGGACAGTTGGCGTTGTTCGTGAGGTTAGGCTCTGATTATAACGACAACTTCTACGAGTATGAGATACCTTTGAAGCTTACGGCACCAGGAAACTATAACACTTACTCCGTAACTGACTGTCGTGCGGTATGGCCTGAGGAGAATATGCTGAACATAAACCTTAGAAAACTGACGGCACTGAAGAAGGAACGCAACAAGAAGAAGAGTTTAGGATTAGCCTCTTTTAATGCGATATATTCAGAGTATGACTCAGAGAACCAAAGTAACAAGATGTCTATCATTGGTAATCCTTCCTTAGGCGAAGTAAAAACAATGATGATTGGTGTTCGTAACAACTCTGGAGAAGTCAAGGATGGCGAGATATGGGTGAACGAACTTCGACTGCTTGAGCCTGAGAGTGACGGTGGTTGGGCTGCAGCTGCCAATCTTAACGTGCAGCTGTCTGACTTCGGTGCTGTTGCCGCTACTGGCAAATATATCAGTGATGGCTACGGAGGTTTGGAGCAAAAGGTAATAGAGCGTACTACGGACAAGTATGGTACGTATAGCGTTACGACCAACTTCGAACTTGGAAAGTTCTTCCCTGACAAGGCAAAGGTAACAATACCTGTGTACTACAGCGTTACGCACGAGAAGACAACGCCTAAGTATAATCCGCTTGATACGGACATGTTGCTCGACGATGCCCTTGAGAGTGCAGCCGACCAGCACGAGAAGGATTCTATTAACAGTATTGCGGTGACAAACACTGTCAGCAAGAACTTCGCTGTATCTGGTATGCGTGTCGGTATAGCTACAAAGCGTCATCCGATGCCTTACGACCCTGCCAACTTCACATTCTCATACAGTCGCTCTACACGTCATACTGACGGACAGACTACTGTCTATGAAAACGAGGAGCAATGGCGAGGAGTTATGAACTACTCTTGGACTCCTGTCTATAAGTCTTACAATCCATTTAAGACGATAAAGTCAAAGTCTAAGTATTTCGACATATTGAAACAGTTTGCCTTAAACTGGTTACCTCAGAATATATCAGCTAACTCTGAGATGTCGCGTAACTACTACGAGATGCAGGAACGCGACCTTGACGACCTCGGAAGTACAGGTAGCATACAGCCAACCTTTAGTTCGCAGTTCTTGTGGAATCGTGAATTCTCTATGCGATGGGATCTTACAAAGAACCTGCACCTAAACTTCCAAAGCTCTACAAGAGCAGAGATAGAGGAACCATATACGCAGGTTAACAAAGACATCAATCCTGATCACTACCAGAATTGGAAAGACTCTGTATGGAGTAGTATAAAACATCTGGGTACGCCTTTAGACTATAACCAGACGTTTACCGGTTCATACAAGCTGCCATTGAATCTGCTTCCTGTCTTCGACTGGCTGCAGGCAACAGGCAGTTACAGTGCAACGTATCGCTGGGCACGTGGCACAGAGCAGGAGAATGGAGCTTTTTACGGCAATACTATCAACAGTAGTCGTAACATAAACGTAAACTCTACACTTGATCTTGTAAAGCTTTACAATCACATCCCCTTCCTGAAGAAGGTCAACGAACGCTTCAATCGTCAACCTATCGTAGGACGACAGGTGAAGAAAAAGCCTGCTACCACGAAGCAAAAGCCTAAAGACGAGAAAGAGGCTGAGGCTATGAAGGCGCAGGAAGAGGCTGCGAAGAAAAAGCAACAGGAGGTGCAAGCTAAGGTGGCTGAGGACAGAAAGAAGCGCAACACCTTTACAAGAGAGATAACGGTAAATGCCGATACGGCAATAGTTATCACTCATGGTAAGAAGACAAAGCGCATCCTTGTGTCGGCAAGAGACAAGGATGGCAAGATGATTGACGTAAAATACCGCAAGGTTGACGACAATAAGATAAAGATTATAAATAAGTCTGACTCTGCCGTAACAATGAAACTCTCTGTCCTCGCACTTGAACCACTCGACAATCAGAGGTGGTACAAGACGTTACAGACACTCTCTCGCGTCATGATGATGGTGCGTAATGTCAACATTACCTATCGTAACCAGTACTCAATGGTACTGCCAGGCTTCATGCCTAACGTGGGAGATGTTTTCGGTCAGCGCACAGGAGGAGGCATGAAGCCTGGTCTTGACTTCGCGTTTGGATTCATAGGTGATAGCTATATAGACAAAGCCCGTGACAATGGTTGGCTTCTTGGCAGCGAATACAGAGACTCAGTGTCTACGCCTGCAACCACAAGTGCCAGTCAAGACCTACAGGTTAAGCTGACGCTTGAGCCGATACGTAATCTCAAGATAGACCTGAGTATGTCGCATACTAAGACCAACTCTCGTTC
>CAKQDQ010000125.1 GCA_934229335.1 uncultured Prevotella sp. | reverse complement strand
TCTACAGAAAGGAATGAGATTCACTGCTTAATACCAAAGTAAAGGTGGTAACTTACCACCTTATATAGTGGTATACAAAAAAGGGGGACTACTTCGGGGGACTACTTAAAACCATAAAAAGAAAGAGTCCTGTAAATCTTTCGACTTACAGGACTCTGCTGCGGAGAGAGAGGGATTCGAACCCCCGGTGCCTCTCAGCACGGCGGTTTTCAAGACCGCTGTAATCGACCACTCTACCATCTCTCCTTGAAACATCATTGCTGATATACCTTGTATGGTAAAAACGTGTGTCGTTTTATTTCGGGTGCAAAGGTACAATGTTTTTGCGAATCTGCAAAATTTTTAGGGCTTTTTTTTTGTGGAAATATGATGTTATATGTAAAATACTTCTATTTTGGTGCAGATTTATGGCGAAATAGGAGCAGGAGGGCGGTCTGTATGTTGTGGCATTACGTAACGATATCTCATCTTGCTGGCTATTTTGTGGCTATTCATCAGTCACGATGCTCGCATCGCCCCCCTCCGCTTTCGCTTCTCCCCCGTTTGGCGGGGGAGGGCAACCATATATCCCCAAAATATCTCAGCAAGATGAGGTAAAAACTGCGTAAGTTGTTTTTTCAATATTACACTACTTAAGTGACGGTAAAGAAATAACTTGGTACAATTTAACGTGATTAATAATGTCCAATATAAAGTTACCTTGTCATGACTTTTTGGATATTTTGGAGCCATTCATCAGTCACAATGCTCACATTCTTCGCTAAGCTCAGGCGTTTCACGGAGTTCTCCATCTTCATGTCTCCAAACTATCTCAAAAATCTATGACATAAATTATACCAATTTATTTTTTCACCGTCACTAAAATAAGGGCTTTTTAACTCTATTTACGATAGCGTGGTGGCATTATGTCGTGCTTTTTTCGTACTTTTGCAGAAATATTATTCTTGCAAAGAGCCTTTGGGGCTTTGTGGTGAAGAGATAGAACATGAATTATTAATATAAACAACATCAAAGACAGATTATGCGCACAATGATGCCCGTTACCAAAAACCTGCTTATCATTAACACGATATGCTTTTTGGCGTACTATGTGCTTGCAGGTAGGGGCGTAGACTTCAACAACATTTTCGGATTGCATTACCTTCAGGCGTCGCACTTTCAGATATACCAGTTCTTGACGTATATGTTCATGCACGCCTCGTTTAGCCACTTGTTCTTTAATATGTTTGCGCTGTGGATGTTCGGCAGCGTTATGGAGCGCACGTTCGGCAGCAAGCGTTTCCTTATTTATTACCTTGTTTGCGGTCTTGGTGCCGCGTTGTGTCAGGAGTTGTCTCAGAGCATAATGGTTTACTCTATGGTGGCCGAGAACGGTGGTACCTTCCATGACTTGCTTAACCTTAGTGCCGCAGACCGCAGTTACCTTAATGTGATGACCACCGTAGGCGCGTCAGGTTCCATTTACGGTGTGCTTCTCGCCTTTGGCATGACGTTTCCTGAGCAGCGTATGTTTATCTTCCCGTTGCCAGTGCCTATTAAGGCTAAGTGGTTTGTGTGTGGTTATGCAGTGATAGAGCTTCTTATGGCGATGAGTCAGAAGGGTGACGGTGTGGCACATGTGGCACATCTTGGTGGTATGCTCTTCGGTTATCTCCTCATAAAGTATTGGCGTAAGAGTAGCCATACATTTAATGGCTGGGATGGTTACGAGATAAAGGAGTCGCGCTCTATCCTTGGCAAGATACGCCAGTGGCTGCACCTTGACCGTGAGGATAATGACGACCTTGACTATGGTCACCATAACACCACTTCGCGTAACCAGCAGGACTGGGACTATAACGCGCGTGAGAAGAAGAAGGAGGACGAGATAGACCGCATACTTGACAAGATACGCCGTTCTGGTTATCAGTCGTTGACGGATGAGGAGAAGAAAAAACTGTTTGACAAGAAGTGAAAAGATTACTACTTATAATTTATGTGCTGATAGCTCTCGGACTGCTTCTTACGGGTTATGCCGGTGTGCTCAGTCCGGTGCGTTTCGGTGTTATTGCATTGGCGGGATATGCCTTCCCGTTCTTCCTCTTACTGACGTTAGGGGCTATAGTGGTAGCTACGCTGACGTGCAAGCGTCATCTCGTGGTGCCCGTAGTGTCGCTCCTTTTAGCTTATCATCCAGTGACGCTCTATGTGCCTTGGCATGCTCAGCAGGAGGAGCCAGAGGGTGCGCTCAGCGTGTTGTCGTACAACACCCATTCGTGGGGCAGTGGCAACGACATCGATGTTTCTGAAGAGGAGAATAAGGATGGCATCGCTGTGGTGCGCTATCTTGCCGACAGTGATGCCGACATTATATGCCTTCAGGAAAGCCCCTTGAGTTGTTCGGCTACCGCTAACATCGACTCGCTGCTGAAGCCCAAGTACCCTCATTACCAGTGCATCAGCGACACCAGCCACGCCCAGCTCACCGTCTTTTCGCGTTTCCCTATAAAGAAGGTGGAGCAGATAGAGCACAGCGCGTCGGGCAATGGCAGTACGGCATACTGGCTTGACGTCAAGGGCAAGACGGTGATAGTGGTCAACAATCACCTTCAGAGCACGGGGCTGTCGATAGAGCAGCGTGAGGAGTTCTCTAACATGGTGCATGGCAAGGACAAACCCACCAAGCAGGCATCGAAGAACATTGTGAAGCAGTTGCTTGCCGCCTCACGCCAGAGGGCACCGCAGGCAGAGGCCGTGGCATCGTTTGTGCGTTGCCATCGTGCTGGTGGTACACCGATAATAGTGTGTGGCGACTTCAACGACATACCGCAGTCGTACACCCATCACACCATTGCCGCTTCGTTGACAGACTGCTATCAAGCTACAGCCACGGGCATGGGTTATTCCTTCTCTCGCTACGGTATGCGTGTGCGCATCGACAATATGTTGTGTACCGACAATGTCACACCGTATAACTTCTATGTCGACGACACCATCAGAGCGTCAGACCACTACCCTATACGTGGAAAGGTGTTGATAGATTAGGCTCGGCATGACCACCCTTTCCAGTGGCGAGCATCTTCTCATAATAGGAATTGTCCTCACCACGGTAGATAATGGATGCGTTCTTGTCACGCTTGATTTTTTCTCCTTGATCAAGCGTTCTTTCTCTTGACGAATCTTTTCAAGCAATACGCTTGCAGGTTCGTCATTAGGGTCTTGCGGTACAGGTTTTCCCTGTATCGCCCATTGTAATATGCTGTTCTTTAATTGTTTTTCCGTTCATTATTCTTTACTTTGCAAATTTGCTAACCGCTGGTTAGCAAATTCATAAATTATTCAAACTCATTATCATAGTCTTCACCCTTGACCCCTAACTCTCCTTTGCTCATTGCATTGGCGATGTCAATCTTCAGTTCCTCGTCATAGTCCTCACCATTCATAAAACATGTTATGATACGATGAAGTAAGTCTTGGTCTATATTTGATGCAGCTACATGATAGATGATAGACTCCATTTGCCGCATAAAAATTGTAGCTTGCCAAACGTATGAGTTCTTGTACAGGAAGTATGCTCCGAGTGTCAAGGCAATACGTTTGTTGCCGTCATTGAAATAATGACCAGAGCAAAACTTGTATACCAAAGAGCAAAGTTTATCGGAGAAATTCGGATAATACATATCGTTCTGTACAAACTCAATAGCAGCTCGTATTCCACCTTCGTCTCTTACTCCATCCAAGCCACCGTCACTCGCATCTATCATTTTTGCATAGACACCCAATGCCTCTTTATAACTGATGTATTTAATTTCCTCATTCATTGTCCGCCTGCTTTAAGCGTTTCAAGACATCCTTGTTTTCTGCAAGGATATTATCAAAATCAATCGACTTATCCCCGATAAAACGCTCATACTCTTCTGGTGTTACCGCTTTCAGATATTCAGCGATGTTCCCATGGTAAGCGTCACGGAAACTGAAATCACGAGAAGCCATTTTTGTACGAGCGTCATTGAGATATGGTTTCTGCATAGGATGTTCTGAAAGCTCATTTACAATTTGCTCGACTTCACACAAGGATATTTTTATACCACCATTCTCTTTAAACTTTTGTTGAATAGCAGCACCTACACCATTCTCAAATGATGAGATAACAAGCAATACTTCCGCATAAAGTGTATGGCGTACATTGTCCTTAGAGTCAAGACTAAGAACTTTACGATACTCTTTAGCATTTTCCTTAAATACAGCTTTATATATACAATCCGTTACTTGGGAATACTTGTATGTCTTGTGTCCATCGACACATTGACTTATTGCTGACGTAAGCGTCTTCCTGTAATTTTCTTCAGCTACGGCTGCGGGAAGATAGTAGACATCACGACGATTGATGTATTTGGTACCTCCTCCGGTTTTCTCATTAATTGTCGCAATTACTATGTCCAAAATTGCACTACGCAAAGCTTTGGCTCTCTCGCTTTCTGTTAGTAACATCCCGATGTTGATAAACGAGCGAAAATTGAAAAGCCCGAGTTGAGTAGTTTTGCTCGCCTCATTAATAAGGTGAGCAAATTGTAACTTAAACTCTTTCAAGGCTTTACCCTTGTATAAAATATATCCATTATGCTTTAACTCATCTCCATTCGCCGATAAATAACGATCTATTGTAGATGTATCAACGCCATAGAAATCTGCCACCATTCTTTTCGTCAGCCAATACTCACCGTCAAAAAACATACCTTCAATATCAAGGCGTTCTTGAAGCTTTTGTACTGCAAAACGGTTGTTCAAAACATTTTGTCGTTCTATATTTGATATTGTCAAATCTTTCATCGTTATAGTCTATTTTGAATTTGTGAGACAGCGTCTCACATTTTTATATCAACCCGAAAATGTGGAACACCGTCCCACATTTTTACAATTCGTCCACATTTCTTTTATCTTGTTTAGTTTCATAAATTTATCGAATTTTGCTGCAAATGTACATTAAATTTTGCGATAATCATTATAAATTAAGCTATTTTATGCAAATTATTCCAATATAGCAATTGTTATTTCGTGTAGTTATTGTAACTTTGCAGCAGAGAAGAGTTGTTTGACTGCAAACGTACGCATATTGCAGAAATTAGAACAGTTGCCAAATCATTACCTCTATTGAGGTTAAAAACTCATAAATTGCTCATTTTAAGCTATTCGGCATATTTTAGCGTAATTTTTGCAGAAAATATTATAATTCATTGTAACCGCTATGCTTTTGCGATGCAGTCTGGTAGAGATTACGAGGCAAAAGCATTGTGAATGTAACGTAAAAAGATATATACAAGCCAATCGTCTCGTAACTCGCAGATATAAAGTGACTTATTTTTAGAGAAGTAAGCAGTGCCTGTGGCTTTTTCAGTCTTCGCACTATTTCTCATGAATAATAAATGTTCTCTACATCCCACATCTCTCTTCCACTGCGGGGGGAGAAGCGAAGCGGAGGGGTTGTAAAGACCATTGAAGGTAAGGGAGGGCGACCTCTCCCGTTATCGCACTATTTCACATGAAGAATAAATTACCCAACATCCCACATTTCTCCTCCCCTGCGGGGAAGGTAAGGGCGAGGGGGCTTTTCCGCCCCCTCCTGCTCTGTGTCGTAACAGTCCTGTTAGTAGTTCTCGCCACGTGTCTTAATTATAAAGAAGACATCTCCGACTTTCTACCGCTCGGTACGGAAGACCGTGAGGCAATGAACGTGTATCAGGATGTCTCTGGTGCAGGACGCCTCTTTGTAATCTTTCATAACCCTGGCGACGCCGACACCACGGTGGCGGCTATAGACCGCTTCTGCACCGAGGTGGAGCGTAGAGACACTGGCAACTGGACCGCCTCGATGACTGCGCAGGTAGATATGGAGAAGGTGATGGAGGTGCAACAGTTTGTGTACAGTAATATACCTTACTTCCTTACTGCTGCCGACTATCGTCGCATTGACTCTCTCCTTGCCCAACCCGACTATGTGGCCACTCGCCTGCAACAAGACCGTGAGGCACTGATGTTCCCCTCGTCGGGCATGGTGACAGAGAACCTCGGACGCGACCCGTTGGCACTCTTCACACCCGTCATGGAGCGACTGCGCAGTAGGGGCAGTAACGCCAACTTTGAGCAGTATGACGGTTACATCTTTACGCCCGACATGAAGCGTGCCGTGGTGACGCTGACATCGCCCTTCGGCAATGCCGAGACAGAGCATAACGCACAGCTCGTGGCTCTGCTCGACAGTGCCATCACTGCCATGCAGACTGCCTACCCCACCGTTAGGGCTACCGTGGCGGGCGGTCCTGCCGTGGCTGTGGGCAACGCGCAGCAGATAAGGCACGACAGCGTGATAGCCATAACCCTCTCTGTGGTGCTCATCATGTTGCTACTCGTCAAGGCGTTTCGCTCCGCGAGAAACATCTTTCTCATACTCTTCACCACCGCTTGGGGGTGGCTCTTCGCCCTTGGCGGCATGGCATTGTTTCACAGTAGCGTGTCGGTCATCGTCATAGGCATCTCAAGCATCATCATAGGCATAGCCGTAAACTACCCCTTGCACCTCGTGGCGCATCTCTCTCACGAGCCTGACGTGAGGCGTGCGCTGCGCGACATCACCGCACCGCTGCTCATAGGCAACATCACCACCGTAGGTGCCTTCCTCGCTCTCGTACCACTGCAGAGCGTGGCGTTGAGCGACCTCGGACTGTTTGCCTCGCTTCTGCTCATAGGCACCATAGTCTTTGTGCTCGTCTTCCTGCCGTACTACGTGAAACCTGTGGCGGCAGAACGTCGCAAGGAGGGGGGACTGCTCACGCGTATAGCCAATGTAAGAC
>CAKQDQ010000124.1 GCA_934229335.1 uncultured Prevotella sp. | reverse complement strand
GAGTATACGGTATGGCAGTTCTAGTTTCTTCAAAAGACCTTCAACATGAGCGAGCATCTCTTTGTGTGACTCCTTAGAGTGTTCTGGCTTATCAATGCGTACAATCTCAATCTTAGAGAATTCATGCAGACGGTTAAGACCACGTACGTCTTTTCCATAACTACCTGCCTCGCGACGGAAGCATTGTGTGTATGCACAATTCTTTATAGGAAGATCTTTCTCATCGAGAATAACGTCACGGTAGATGTTCGTAACAGGTACCTCAGCTGTAGGTATAAGGTAAAGGTCATCTACCTCGCAGTGGTACATCTGTCCTTCCTTGTCAGGTAACTGACCAGTTCCGTAACCAGATGCCTGATTAACAACAGTAGGAGGCATAATCTCTGTATAACCAGCAGCACGTGCTTCGTCAAGGAAGAAGTTTATGAGTGCACGTTGAAGTCTTGCACCTTTACCTATGTATACAGGGAAACCTGCACCTGTTATCTTTACACCGAGGTCGAAGTCTATGAGATTATATTTTTTAGCAAGTTCCCAGTGCGGCAACTTTGCTTTCGCGTTTTCAGGGTTTACTGTCCATGAGCCTACAGTATCACTTCCGTCACATTCCTTTAAGTTACTCTTAACCACGTGGTTGTCCTCGGCACATGAACCTTCTGGTACCTCATCGTATGGTATGTTAGGAATCTGGCAGAGAAGTGTGTTTACTTCCTGCTGTGCATTGTTCATGGTATTTTCGAGTTCCTTACTTTTTTCCTTCAACCCGGCAACAGCCACTTTTGCTTTCTCAGCAGCCTCTTTGTCGCCTGCCTTCATAAGTTTACCTATTTCCGCTGCTGCCTTCTTCTGCTCAGCAAGGCAAGCGTCAAGTTGCTGCTGTGCTTCACGGCGTTTTTTGTCAAGGGCAAGGACATTGTCTATGGCTTCCTCTGCATTCTTGAAGCACTTTTTCTGAAGTCCTTTAATAACTCTTTCTTTCTCTTCTGTAATGAGTTTGAGTGTAAGCATTTTATTTTGACTTTAAGTTTTTAGTTTCAGAATTGTTAGTATCTATGATACCACAAATTGTTACATCGTGGCAAAATTACTAAAAAAAAACAAAATGAGCAAATAAATTATAGCCAATCATCCATTTTTATTGACTTTAGTGCTTTTCTCGTTTCAGTATGATATTGTTGATTCATGTCTGCAAAGTGTGTGACCGCGTTCCATGCACTATGTTTTAGTGCTATATTCTCGCTCTGTAATGTAGCGACTGCATGCTTTAGAAATTTACTTTTGTCATCAGACGTTATTTTTGCGCCATTTTGCGGAAACACTCTTGCGAGAATATTGTAGGCATGAATCTGTTTTATATCTTCCTCATTGTCGATTAGCGACATTGCTATGTCGTAAGCGTATGGCATATACTGATAAAGGGTCATGGTTGCTATTTCTGCTATTTCCTGTGTATGAGTTTGACTAATCCATTGCATGGCAAGTTCTTTGTCAAACTGTTCGTGGGGCATAAGTAGTGTAGCGATGATTTTACATTCACGCACATTGTCCTTCCATAGTGTAATAGCCAGTTCTTTATCCTGCTTGTATTCTGCCGCCATCTCTCTAAGATGAAGCAGAGAGGCCCCCCAATTTATGCGGTAGTCTACGCCCTTCTCGCGCATGGACTGTGATGTCACTCCGTTCATTAGTAGTCTGAATGACTGTCTTATTTCTTTTGCTGTCTCTATAAGGCTATTGGAGTTTTCTATATTATTGTTCATCTTATTTTTTCCTAATTAAATTCGACCATAGGACTCTATATACACATCTAAATCTTGTAATCCGTAAGTATAGTATGTTAATTTCCTTCCTGTTTTCATACAAGGTTGGGTATAATCTTATCTGTACTTCTTAGACTTCTAAACAAAACAGTGAGGTACACATTTAAGAAGTGCATGTTTGCCATTATTTAGCGTTGTAGCGAAGAGATAATCAGCACCTCCTTCCTTTATTTTAAGCCGTTTGCGCAGTTCCGCCACCGATGCTGGAAAATTGCGTATAGTGAGGTTTGCTTTCTTTAGATTACCTGTCAGCCGTTTCATAGAGTTCTTAGAGAAGTCGCCTGCGTCTACAATCATGAATGAGCGTGCAGGAATATGTTTCATCAGTTTTATTGTCTGCCCCTGTACGTCCTCTGGTTTACAAACAAACAGATTGGTCTGTGGATGTAATTTTTGTAGATTATAGTGTTTTGCGAACTCATTCTGCATCCCCGCTTTCTGTATGCTTGCGTTGGGTTCAAAGAGTAGTAAGCCAGCCAATGAGTCGGGGGTTGTTTCTATAATCTGTGTGTGTGTAAGCGTATTGATTTCTCCTACTAATGGTGCCTCTTGTGTTCCTAAATTCTGGCAATAAACTTCGACCGTCTGATTCTCTTTGTCTGCAGACGCATCCTGCACGAATAAGAGTTCCTTACATTCTCCTTTTACGCTGACAACGTGAATTTCTATGACTCTTTTTAGTGTTCGCAGAGCCTGCGTAATGTCAAGCATTGGTGAGAGTTTAACTATCGCATATCTTGCCTTGCAAAAAATTAGGTCTTGTATTTTACCAAGGTCAGGAGTACAATCAGAGATTGCCACAGTTTTCTTTCCTATATCATTTCTACGTGCAGGGTCAATATATACTATGTCAATATTGTTTATAGACTTGAGTATATTGACGCTGTCGGTTTGTTCAATGGTGGCCTGTGATAGGCCGAATAGAGGAAGGTTGTGTTGTGCAACATCACAGAGAATCTCTTGCTGTTCTACGTATATTGCAGCACCAAAATTCTTTGCCATGTATGTGAAGTCAACGCCAAATCCTCCTGTCAGGTCTACTAATGTAGCGTTTTTAGCCTTGTCAACAAGGCTTTCTGCTAAGAATTGCTTGTATTTTGCTGTAGTTTCGCTGGAGCATTGCTCCATGGACAGTCTTGGTGGATACCATACATTCTCCGTCTGAGCCCATGCTGGCAATTTCTTTTTGGCTATTTGGTATCCCTCAATCTGTCTGAGACACCATGAAACATCTACGCCCTCCGGCGCACTTTTTAGTGCCAGAGGGCGGATGTCAGTTTCACGATTTTTTGCTATGTATTCCTCGTTAGTCATGTAGTTTAGAATGGACCTTGTACAAGGCAACTGTCAAGTTCGCGTGTAATAAGTTCCTTGTCAAGTTTCTGACCGATGAAAACAATCTTCTCCATACGGTCTCCGTATGTATCATCCCAGTCACGGTTAACGCCAGGGTTATCTATACGGAACTGTTTTAATTCAGCTTCGGGCATTGTTGCGTACCATTGTCCTGCATTTTGCAATTTTACCTGTTTTCCAGCTTGTTCGAATATGTAGCATAACTGCGGCTGATCCTCAAACCAACACAGACCTTTAGCACGAATAATGTTCTTTGGCCAACGACGAGCAACGAAATCATCAAATCTGTTTATGTCGAAAGGCTTGCGTGCATAATAAACGAATGTGCCTATGCCATATTCCTCTGCCTCTCCTTCGTCATGATGATGGTGATGGTGGTGGTGACCACAAGTACATTCACCTCCTTCATGGTGGTGACAATGTTCGTCATGTTCTTCTTCATCGTCATCATCGTCATGGTGATGATGCTCGTGTTCATGTTCGTGTTCGTGTTCGTGTTGATGATGTTCCTCCTCTTCGTCACCATGGTGTTGTTCTATCTCTGAAATCCATGCGGCAGATGTTGCTACAGAATCAAAGTCAAACATGCCAGTACCGAGAATACGGTCGAAATCGACATTGCCATAGTCGCACTCTATAATCTCCGCTTTTGGTTGTAGTGTGTGTACCACTTCGCGCACATATTGAAGTTCTTCGGGCTTTACCTCGGAGGCTTTGTTAAGCAGTATGATGTTACAGAACTCTATCTGTTGTATTACGAGGTTCTCTATATCCTCTTCGTCTATCTTGCTTCCAATAAGGTTTTTGCCACATGCAAACTCGTCCTTCATGCGCAATGCGTCAACAACGGTAACGATACAGTCCAGTTTTGGCGTAGCACCCATGTTATAGTCCTTACCCATGCTTGGTATGGAGCAAATGGTTTGTGCTATAGGTGCAGGCTCACATATTCCGCTGGCTTCTATTACGATATAGTCAAAACGTTGAAGTCGAGTAATGTCGCATATCTGTTGTACGAGGTCCATTTTGAGTGTACAGCAGATGCAACCATTCTGTAGGGCAACGAGTGAATCGTCTTTTTGTCCTACGACACCTCCTTGTTCTATGAGGTTAGCATCAATGTTCACTTCACCAATGTCGTTTACAATGACAGCAAACTTGATGCCTTTCTCGTTGTTGAGGATACGGTTAAGAAGTGTTGTCTTACCACTGCCCAGATAGCCGGTGAGCAGAAGGACCGGAATTTCTTGTTGTGTCATTATTTATATGTTATAAGTTTTACGTTCTGTAGTTTTACATCACAGGTACTGTCGATGTCTGTTGCTGTCTGGGTGTAGAATATTGTTGAATTCTTGATGTTTATGTCGTACACCATTCCTTCAGCCCCCTTGGCTTTAATGCCTGTCTTGGCACCGTTACATGTGATGTTGTAAATGTTTATTCCCTGAAACTCTGGTACCCACTTCGTTCCTTTACCAGGTCCGGTGGTTCCTGATACTGCTTTGTCGGCGTAGGTTGTCTCGAAGACAATGGCTTCACCATTGATGTCCGTCATATTGATGTTGTAACAGTATATATCTCCTGTCTTACCACCACGACCTACTGCGCTCTTAAATCTTAGTCCAGTGTCTGTGCCAGAAAAAGTATTATCACACACAACGATACGATACATACCTGCGCTAAATTCTGAACCTATGACAAAACCTCCATGGGCATGGTAAACTGTGTTATTTTTGATAAGTATGTCTTCACATGGCTTATGGTTTAGAGACTCATCGCCAGTTGCTCCTTTCATGCAGATACCATCATCGCCACAGTCAATGGTGTTGTTAGTAATCAGCACGCGTTGTGATGTTCCTATGTCTATAGCATCTCCATTTTGGGCGTTCCATGGACAACGTACGGTAATGCCATCAATAATAACGTCTTGACAGTCGTTTGGAGTTAAGTGAAACTTTGGTGAGTTCTGTAATGTTACCCCTTGCACTAAAACGCGCTGACAGTTGTTGAAGCGTACCATGTTAGAGCGCATTCTCTCCTGCTGTTCCATGCTCTGTGCTATGTTGCTCTGGTGTTTAAGGTTAAAAGGGTACCATAAGTCACCTTTTTCGTTTACTGTTCCACCGAGAGAGAGGTAGTTTTTCCATTCAACATCACTATTCTTTCCACGTTTTACCGCTCTCCAAAACTCTCCGTTGCCATCAATAATACCTTTGCCTGTAATGGATATATCATGTGCATCGGTGGCGTATATGCAACATTCCGCGCGTTTGTTTTTGGGCTTGACGTGAAGATTACGTTCTTCTGTGAATTGTATAATGGCGTTTTGGGCAAGATGGAGGTCTATTCCTGACTTAAGACGTAATGGGGCAGTAAGCCATATTCCTGCGGGGAAATCTATGTGACCTCCTCCCTTTGCAGCAAGTTCGTCAATGGCTTTTTGTATGCTTTCTGTGCACATTGTTTGTCCATCGCCTTTTGCACCATAATCCGTTATGTTTATTCGTACATCATTTATTATGGGAGTTGCTGGCTGTTTTAATTGTATGGGTAACCCCTCATAAAGTGAAGCATAATCAGCAGCCATTATGTTTAATGACATGATGATCATTAAAACTGTTATGATTTTTGTTTTCATCTGTATTATTTCTTAGTTGTTATGTTAACGCAAAATTACGCTAAAAAGTTAAGACAGACAAATTTTTTATTCATAATTAAGAAAAAAAACTATCTTTCAAGGTCTTCCCAACGTGGTGGTGTTACTCCAAGAAGGTTTCGTACGAAGAAGTCATATCGCTTATGGTCTCCAAATGCTTCGCCCATGGTGTGACGTGCTCCTGGTATTACTACGAGTTCAAAGTCCTTGTTTGCTTTTATGAGTGCGTTGGCAACCTGCATTGTGGAAGCAGGATCAACGTTATCATCCATTTCGCCAACGACCAACATCAATGGGCGTTTCAGCAAATGTGCGTTTTCTACGTTTGAACTCTCTTTGTAGTGTTCATCAACAGGGTAGCCCATCCATTGCTCGTTCCACCATATTTTGTCCATACGGTTATCGTGGCATCCACATGCGCTATATGCACATTTGTAGAAGTCTGGGAAGTGGAGTAGGGCAGAGAGGCTCTCCTGTCCTCCTGCAGAGCAACCGTAGATGCCAACTCTGTCTAAGTCCATGTAAGGATATTTCTTTGCAGCGGCTTTTATCCATGCTATGTGGTCGGGGATGCCTGCGTCGCCAAGGTTTTGGTAGCAAAAGTTCTCAAAAGATCTACTGCGATATGATGTTCCCATACCATCAACCATAACGACGATGAAGCCCAACTCTGATAATGAGGTCATCCACCAGTCGTATGATGCGAATGACTTTCGAACATATTGGTCGCCAGGTCCTTGGTATATGTATTCTATTACAGGGTATTTCTTTGTAGGGTCAAAGTTGGAAGGTCTTTGTATTAATCCGTACATCAATGTCTTACCGTCACGCCCTGGTGCAGCGAACTGTTCTGGTGCTTGCCATCCTTCTGCGGTTATCTTGCTGATGTCCGCCTTGTCAAGTTCCATTAGTATGCTGCCATCTGTAGAACTGCGCAGTACAGTTGTTGGGGCTTTGTTGACCATGGAATATTGGTCAACGAGGTACTTCATGTCAGGCGAAAACCAAGCTTTATGTGTTCCCTCTTCAGGAGTGAGACAAACCATATTGCTTCCATCGAAGTTTATGCGGTAATAGTGTATGAG
>CAKQDQ010000123.1 GCA_934229335.1 uncultured Prevotella sp. | reverse complement strand
TGGTACACTCTCAGGGGTTCGAACCCTGGACCCACTGATTAAGAGTCAGTTGCTCTACCAACTGAGCTAAGAGTGCAACTACTAAAATATGTATTTCTTTTTTGCGAGTGCAAAGGTACAACTTTTTTTTTATATGACCAAATCTTTTCTAAGCTTTTTTACATCATTATACGCTTTCTTGCCATAAAGTGTACCATTTTTACGTCATTACGCATAATTTCAAAATTAATATTCCATATCAAAACTGATTTTATTTATATCATACGGTGTACGTTGATAGATGTAATAGTTTATCCAGTTATGATAAAATAAATTTGCATGGGCGCGCCATGTAACGAGAGGTCCTTTAGAGGGATCATTATCAATATAGTAATTCTTAGGCAGTTCAACGTCACTTCGTTTACCCAAATCTCGCCTATATTCCGTATCTAATGTATCAGGATTATATTCCATGTGTCCCGTTACGAATATTTCACGTCCGCGACGCGCCATCATTACACTGGGGCCACTTTCCGATGATTCTGCAAGTATTGATAATTCAGGAACCTTCAATATATCTTCTTTTCTGTTCTCCGTATGACGAGAATGTGGCATGGCAAACACACTATCGAACCCACGGAACAGATGAGAATTTTCATACTGCGGATTTATCGTCTGAGTAAAGACACCAAATTTCTTTTTTTCAAGCGCATACTTAGGAACATTGTAAAAATAATACAACGCGGCTTGTGCTGCCCAACAGATATACAACGTTGACGTAACGTTGGTACGTGCCCACGTAAATATATCTGATATTTCCTGCCAATAGTTCACTTCCTCAAATGCCATACCCTCAACAGGGGCTCCTGTTACTATCAGTCCATCGAATTTTCTATTACGCAACTCGTCAAAAGGAATGTAAAATTGCTTCATATGCTCGATAGGAGTATTCTTGGAGGTATGTGACTTAAGTTTCATAAAGGTAACATCTATTTGCAACGGTGTGTTGGAAAGGAGACGTATTAGATCCGTCTCTGTTGTTACCTTTATTGGCATAAGGTTTAATATAGCAAGGCGAAGCGTTCGTATATCTTGCGAATGACCTCTTGTTTCATCAATAACGAAGATGTTTTCATCTTCAAGTAGTTTTATTGCTGGTAATTTATCTGGTAATCTTAAAGGCATTGTTACTTCTGTTTATATTTTTCAAAGCAAATATTCTACGATTAGACTATTCTTCTAACGAGAAATACTCTTCTTCCAATTGTTCCAGCTGGTTTTGAATATCTGCATATTCATTTACCTTCTGCATATTAGAAGCATTTTCTGGCTTAACCAATTCCACTTCTAAAATTTTCTTCTTCTCTTCTAACTTTTCTATCTTTTCTTCTAATTCCTTACGCTGTTTCAACAGTTTGTTCTGACGTTTTTGCTCAGCTTTACGTAATGCCCAATCTTTATTTTGAACATCTTTTGCCTCTTCCTGTTCTGGCTTGCGATTATTAGATGGGTGATTAGTATTTTTATTTGTTAATGCTTCATTTATAGAAGAGGCATTTTTTGAACTTAAATACTCATAAATACCACCTAAATGTTCACGCACCTGCCCTTGCCCGAACTCATATACTTTTTCAACAAGGCCATCAAGGAATTCACGGTCGTGACTGACAACTATTACGGTCCCGTCAAAAGCCCTTATTGCATCTTTCAGAACATCTTTTGATACCATATCAAGATGGTTCGTTGGCTCATCTAATATAAGAAGGTTTACGGGTTCTAACAAAAGTCTTATCATAGCCAATCGCGACCGTTCTCCACCTGACAAATATTTCACATATTTCTCAGAAGCTTCACCTCCAAACATAAAGGCACCGAGTATGTCATTTATCTTTAATCGTATCTCACCACGTGCGACATTGTCTATAGTTTGAAAAACTGTAAGATTTTCATCTAACAACTGCGCTTGGTTTTGAGCGAAATAACCTATCTGTACATTATGCCCGACCTTCAAATTTCCTTCAAAAGGTATTTCGCCCATAATACACTTTACAAGTGTCGATTTTCCCTCACCGTTTCTACCGACAAACGCGACCTTCTCACCTCTTTTTATAATTAGGTTTACATCATGAAAGACATTGTGCTCGCCATAGTTCTTACTTACATCTTCACATATTACAGGATAATCTCCAGAACGTAAGCAAGGTGGGAATTTGAGACGTAATGCAGAAGTATCCACTTCATCAACCTCTATAGGAACAATTTTCTCTAATTGTCTTATACGCTGCTGCACTTGTACAGCCTTTGTTGCCTGATAACGGAAACGATCTATGAACGCCTTTATGTCGGCAATTTCTTTTTGTTGGTTTTCGTAAGCACGCAGTTGCTGTTCACGGCGTTCCTTTCGCAACACCATATATTCATCGTATTTTACCTTGTAGTCTATCACATTGCCACATGATATTTCAAGTGTACGATTAGTAACGTTATTAATAAAAGCTCTATCGTGACTTACTAAGACTACAGCTTGCGAGCTCTGAGCCAAGAATTGTTCCAACCACTGTATTGACTCTATATCCAAATGGTTGGTAGGTTCGTCTAATAATAGGATGTCATTATGGCGCAACAACAACTTGGCTAATTCGATACGCATTCGCCAACCACCAGAGAACTCTGAGGTAGGTCTATCAAAGTCTGTGCGCTTGAATCCTAACCCGACCAATGTTCTTTCCATTTCTGCTTCACGACCCTCTGCATTCATCATTAGATAGCGTTCATGTTCTGATGTAAACTTTTCCACTAACTGCATATAGCTCTCGGTCTCATAATCCGTGCGCGTTTCCATCTCTTTTTGCAGAGCATCTACCTTTGCCTTCATTTTATCTACATCAGCAAAAGCTTTTCTTGTCTCTTCACACAAGGTTGTATTATCTTGCAACACCATAACCTGAGGTAAATATCCTACGGTGGTATCATTTGGCAAAGTCACAACACCATCTGTCGGTGTTTGTATGCCCGCTAAGATTTTTAGCATTGTTGATTTTCCTGCTCCGTTTTTACCAACGAGAGCGACACGGTCACCATCATTGATAACAAATGACACATCCTTAAAAAGAGGTTTTATTCCGAATTCGACCTTCAGTCCTTCTACAGAAATCATTGATTATATTTTTATTTTTTTCTTCAGCTATTCCATATCTCCCATGAGCCTTCTGCCTGTAGCAGAAGCATCTCTAAGCCATTTTTTGTAATGGCTCCCTGTTCACGTCCTTTCTTCAAGAACAATGTCTCATCAGGATTATATATAAGGTCATACAACAGATGACGAGAAGAAAGCGATTCATACGGCAATAATGGACATTCATCAAAATGTGGTGCCATGCCACATGGCGTACAGTTTACTATTACGGTATACTCGTTAAGCAGTTCTTCATTTATTTGCTCATACTGTATAGTATTGTCTTTCTTAAACCTACTGACGAGCATAGTATCTAAGCCAAGTTTATGCAGTCCATAAACCACAGCTTTACTTGCACCTCCTGTTCCCAAGACCAAAGCTTTCTTATGTTGAGCCTCTAATAAAGGTTTAATACTTCTGGAAAAGCCCATTACATCACTATTATAACCAGACAGATAGCGTTTTCCTTCTTTCTCTGTTACCTTTACTACATTCACCGCACCAATGGCTCTTGCCTCTGGAGATACGCTGTCTAAATACGACATTACTTTTTCCTTATACGGTATTGTTACATTAAAGCCACATAAGTTCTGGGTATATTCTGTTATTGCCATTAGGTCTGTTATAACAGGTAGCTCATATTTTTCATAAACGGCATCAATACCTTCATTCTTAAATTTCTCATTAAAATAACCTGGAGAAAAAGAATGTCCTAAAGGATAACCGACTATTCCATATTTTTTCATATTCCAATACTATTTATATGCTACATATAATGTACAAATTCCAAATGTCAGGCGCAGGAACGATGCATTTCTAAAACCTATCTTAGAAAGTATTTTCACCATTGTTTCACCCTGCGGGAACGCCTCTATTGTTTTCGTAAGATAAGAGTAGGCCGACATATCTTTACTTATCAACCGTCCATACACTGGTAGTACTGTATGACTGTAAATTTTGAACAGCTGTTTCATAGGAAAAGATACAGGTGCTGTTAACTCTAACACACACAACATTCCCTCTGGCTTTAACACGCGATACATCTCTGACAGTCCTTCTTCTAAGTTCTGAAAGTTGCGAATACCAAACGCTGCCATTACCACATCGAACTGGCACGACTCAATAGACATCTGGGAACAATCATCTTTTTTGAAAGATATTACGTCTTGCAATCCTCTACTTTTTGCTTTATCACGTCCTACACGCATCATGCCTTCAGAGATATCAATGCCTACTACTTTCTGAGGCTGTAGCTTCTCTGCTGCAAGAATAGCGAAATCTCCTGTTCCTGTGGCTACGTCTAATATTGTGTTATGACAGTTCCCACTTATGGTTTTAATTGCCTTATTACGCCAATACTTATCTATATCCCACGACAGCCTATGATTTAATTTATCATAAGTAGGGGCGATGTTATCAAACATCGCCTCCACTTGTTTCTTCTTTTCACCACATTGGCTGTATGGTTTTATAGTTTCTTGTTTATACATCTTACAGTTTTGAAAGATACTCGGTTACATTTTTCTCTATTCGAGCACTTATGTCGTTTTGATCTGTTGAACGGTCAAAACTCTCTCCCACTATATGTTCATAGAGCTCAATATAACGTTCGCTCACACTTTCTGCGTATTCATCTGTTATCTCTGGCATTGTTTGTCCCGGTTCGTTCATGAAGTTATGCTCTATCAACCACTGACGAACAAACTCTTTTGAAAGCTGACGCTGTGGTTCGCCTTTTTCGAACTTCTCTTCATAGCCATCAGCATAGAAATAACGAGAAGAGTCAGGTGTATGAATCTCATCAATAAGATACACCTTACCGTCACGCTTACCGAACTCATATTTAGTATCAACGAGTATCAATCCCTGCTTAGCAGCTATTTCTTGGCCACGCGCGAACAACTTACGAGTATAATCCTCCATTATCTCATAATCTTCCTTATCAACAATACCTTGAGCAATAATTTCTTCCTTTGAGATATTGAGGTCATGACCTTCATCAGCTTTTGTTGTTGGAGTAATTATCGGCTCTGGGAATCTCTCATTTTCGCGCATTCCGTCAGGCAGTTTTACTCCACATATTTCTCTGCAACCTTTCTGATAATCGCGCCATGCAGATCCTGTCAGTATGCCACGTATAATCATCTCTACTCTGAATCCCTCGCACTTCAATCCTACAGTTACCTGAGGATCAGGAGTTGCCAGTTTCCAGTTAGGGCAAATATCATTAGTAGCATCAAGAAACTTTGCTGCAATCTGGTTCAACACCTGTCCCTTAAAAGGAATACCTTTGGGCAATACTACATCAAAAGCAGAGATACGGTCTGTTGCAACCATCACCATGATGTCATCATTTATATTGTACACATCGCGTACTTTACCATGATAAACACTTTTCTGACCTACGAAATGAAAATCTGTTGAGGTTAATGCCTTGTTCATATCTATATTTATTTTGGGTTTATAGTATTATCTTTTTGTCCATTATCATAGTTATCGTATGCCTTAACTATTTTTGTTACGAGCTTATGTCTAACTATATCTTTTTCTGTCAGATTTACGATTTCTATATCCTTAATCCCCGACAAAATGTCCACAGCCTCCTTCAAACCACTTTTTTGTCCTTTAGGCAGGTCTATTTGGGTCAAGTCGCCCGTTACAATCATTTTTGAATTCCACCCCATTCGGGTCAAGAACATACGCATCTGAGCCGCTGTCGTATTTTGTGCTTCATCTAATATGATTACAGCATCATTTAAGGTTCGTCCTCTCATGAACGCTAACGGTGCTATTTGTATAATATGTTTATCCAACATATCCTGTAATTTAGACACTGGAATCATATCTTCCAACGAATCGTACAACGGTTGCAGATAAGGATCTATTTTCTCTTTCATGTCACCAGGAAGAAAGCCTAACTTCTCGCCTGCCTCTACAGCAGGTCTGGAAAGGATTATTCTTTTTACCATCTTTTCCTTAAGGGCCTTTACAGCCAAAGCGATAGAGAGGTAAGTTTTGCCGCTTCCTGCTGGTCCTACAGCAAAAACCATATCCTTATGATTATACGCATCAACCAAACATTGCTGTTTCTCAGAACGGCTTTTTATAGGCTTTCCTGTTGTGCTGTATACTATTACGCCATTAGAGTTGTCAGAACTTATAGTCTTTCCTTTTGCTATCTCTATTATGTCTTCTTCCTTTATGACATTGTATTTGACGATATGTCTCTGTATACGAGATACACAATCTTCAAATGCGCATATTTCTTCCTCATCACCAAGCACACGTATTATATTGTCTCGTGCCATAATACGCAACTTCGGATATAACGAACGAATCATCTGGAGATTGCCATTGTTTATCCCATAAAAAATAACAGGATCTATATCTTCTAATACAATATGTTTTTCTATCACTTTTTTATCTGTAATTATTTTGTGCAAAATTACAAAACTTTTTCCATATTTCGATAACTTTTTTGTACCTTTGTGCTTCGAAAATGATTTTTTTTCATCATACCACAAAAAAAGCATAATTATTTATGAAGATTTCACCTAAGAGATATTTACACATATTCGCCATAACAACAATGTTCTTAGCCTTGGTACGCTGTGCTTTTGATTCACCACACGTAGGTAAGAGAAGTGATACAGAACCTTGCGCAGAAAAAAATATAGTTTCAGATAATGCACGCCAAGACTCACTTCAGCAATTTAAGTCTACAACTATGCCAATCTCTGATGACTTTGTAAAGCATCGTATTTTCAGTGTCCCATCTTTTAAGAATACATTTCCTGACAGCAACAACGTACAAATAGTATCTGCTA
>CAKQDQ010000122.1 GCA_934229335.1 uncultured Prevotella sp. | reverse complement strand
ATTTATGTCATAGATTTTTGAGATAGTTTGGAGACATGAAGATGGAGCAATGCGAGCATTGTGACTGATGAATGGCTTCAAAATATCCAAAAAGGTATGACAAGGTAACTTTATCTTGGACATTATTAATCACGTTAAATTGTACCAAGTTATTTCTTTACCGTCACTTAATGTCTTCTATTAACTAAAATCGTCTCGCCAAAGCTACTGCTTGCTTTGACGAGACGATATATATTTGGAGGCTATACTATTTTGCCTCAGAAATTCTTTAATACTACATAAACACAAATACTCTACTATTTATGCAGGATTTTCGTGATGCTCTAAAGCTCTCTTTGCCCGTACTGGGTGCCTATTGGTTCCTTGGTATGACGTATGGACTGCTTGCCGCTGGCATGGGATACCCTCT
The DNA here is from genome assembly GCA_934229335.1 of uncultured Prevotella sp. GTDB lineage: Bacteria > Bacteroidota > Bacteroidia > Bacteroidales > Bacteroidaceae > Prevotella. The sequence continues at coordinate 6,651 of CAKQDQ010000122.1, read as the reverse complement.
TTGGGTACCGGTGACGATGGCGATGTTTATATACAGCGGCTCTGTGGAGTTTCTCGCGCTGACGATATTTATGGGGGCTTTTAATCCTATTGCGGCTTTTACTGTGGCTTTTCTTGTTGGTGCACGACATCTGTTCTACGGCATTTCAATGCTCGACAGATACAGAGGAGCTGGATGGCGTAAGCCGTTCTTGATATTCTGGATGAGCGACGAGACATTTGCCGTTAACTATAGTCAACAGGGTTCTTTCGCAAGACAGTTATGGGTGTCATTTCTTGACTACCTGTATTGGCTCGCTGGAGGCATCATGGGCTATGCCCTGGCTTACCTTATAGGTAGCGACACGCTGCAAAACATTAAGGGATTGGATTTCGTTGTTACTGCCATGTTTGTAGCTATATTCATGGACGACTACCTGCGTGCTCCATCAAAGCACTTCTCTGCATGGCTTGGCATAATCTCCACAGCTGTATGTCTCGCTGTTTTCGGAAAGGAGAATTTCACTATTCCGTCCATGTGTTGTATTCTGGCAGTGCTTTATTTTAAGTTCAAAAACAGTAAAAGAGATAAATGAATTACACTAATATTATTGTTTCCATAGCTATAATGGCGATAGCTGTAATACTAACACGCTGTCTCCCATTCCTTCTTTTCCCTTCTGCGGACAAGACACCAAGCTTTGTCAGGTACCTCGGAAACTATCTTGCCAGCGCGGTTTTCGGTATGTTGGTGGTGTATTGCTTTAAGGATGTCAACTTTGTCAGTGCCACCGACACGGCTGGTAAAGCCACTTTTCATGGGTTACCGCAACTCATCGGTGTAGCACTAACTGTGGTGTTGCACATTTGGCGACGTAACCTCCTGTTCACAATCGCAGGAGGTACTATACTGTATATGATTGTTCTGTCTATTTTCCTATCCAATTAAGGAATACGGTTATTATGCCTGTGTTGAACAAATCAACAAACATTGCGCCTACTATAGGTACTATTAAGAATGGTTTTAGGGCGTAATGGTATTTATAACATACGGCACTCATATTTGCCATAGCGTTAGGTGTTGCTCCTAAACCAAAGCCACAGATGCCTGCTACCAATACCGCCGCATCGTAATCACGACCTAACAGACGGAAGGCTATGAAGTATGTGATAAGTGCCATCATCAATACCTGCGACGTTAACATAAGTATTAATGGCAAGGCAAGGCTCTCAAGCTCCCACAACTTCAAGGAAATCATCGCCATACCGAGGAACAACGACAGGCTAATGTTGCCCACACTGACGATTTTGTCCATCTCAAGACATTTTGAGTAAGGCGTTGTCTCTACTACTACTCGTACCAACGCTGCGGTTATCAAGGCTCCGAAGTATGTCGGGAACGTTATTCCCGTGCTCTGAAGCAGTCGGCTCATCATTACGCCGAGTGCCATAACGATTAATATATAGTATGTAGCATGAGCGTATTTCTGAAACTCTAACTCGTTGGTACTCATGCGTTGGGTACGTCCTGCAGGTGAAGCCTCATCACTTTCTATACCTGCCATGGCAGGGTCTATGTCATAATCCTTCGGCTCTAACGCCTCTGCCTTTAACTTTTTACGTATCAGTCGCTCCGCAACAGGGCCGCCTATCATTGAGCCTGAGATAAGTCCGAAGGTCGCCGCAGCCATAGATATGGTTAAAGCACCATGCAGTCCCATGCCTTCAAGCACTGAACTGAAGCCGCCTGCCGTGCCATGTCCACCTGCCATAGATATAGAACCTGCTGCCATACCTATGAGCGGATTGACATCAAGCAATGACGCTATGCCTAAAGGGAGAAGGTTTTGAAGGGTAATGACGACAATAAGCAGTATCAACATCAATACAAGTGCCCTTCCACCTTGCTTTAACACCTTCGGGTTTGACTGAAAACCGACTGACGTATAGAACGCAAGCATGAAGACATCTTTTAACGTTCCGTCAAAAATTATCTCGATATTACAGAAAGAATAAAGTGCAAGTGAAAACAAAGAGAATATCAATCCGCCAGATACTGGTGAGGGAATGCAGAACTTCTGTAACACTGCTACCTTTCTGGTTAATACCATACCTAACACTAACGCCATCGCGCCAACTCCCGTTGACTGTAGCATATCAAGAGAAACAATACTACTCATTAACTTTGCGATATATTTATTGAGACTCAAAACAGGCGTAATAGTAATATTTTTACGACCTTCATGGTTTACATTTCGTCTGTTTTTACGTCATTACATTAAAACAATGTGCAAAGTTAGTCAATATTTTTGAATTATTGATAGTTTTTCTTTCTTTTTGTTTACATTTTTACTAATTAAGTGGTTCTTTTATTATTTTACCGACTTTATAGCCCTCTAAAGTTGCCGCTGCACGCAATTCTTTCTCAAAATAGTATGCTATGCTGCCAACAAAGGAACATGGCAGCTCCTTCACTCCATAATGATAGATGTTGCGTCTAAAGAACAAGCGGAAACATTCTATTACCATCTCTTCTATCCAAGGTTCCTTTACGTGACGCTTAATGAATGGAGCGAGAGAAGCGAGAAAACGATTTGGCGTCGCTTCTCGATAAACTTTTTGTATTATATCAGCCTGTGTCAGTCCCGTTTCGCTACTGAATACTGTTACGGTATCATCGTGTCCGCCCTTGTATAACAGGTTAACGAAAGTCTTACCCAGTACTGCTCCACTGCCTTCATCGCCTAATATATATCCCATAGGAGAGACATTGGCTACTATTTGCTGCCCGTCATAATAGCAAGAATTGGCACCTGTACCCAAGATACAGGCTATTCCTGAGGCGTTACCCAATAGTATCTTAGCGGCGCCAAGCATATCACTACCTACTTCTACATTGCTTGCCGATGTAAATATCGACGTTATCACACCGTGAACCAATGCTTTTTTTCCTTCAGTACAGCCCGCTCCATAAAAGCATACAGTATCTATCGCATCATGATTAGGGAATCCTTCTTGCTGCAAAAGCTGTCTCCTGATGGTGCGATCCATTTCTGTTTCCGTAAGATAATAAGGGTTTAATCCATCAGTACGAAACAACTTTCTACTGCCATTACCTTCAATAAGCCACGTGGTTTTGGTGCTTCCGCTGTCCGCTGTCAATTTCATATATTCGTGTTATTAATGTAAGTTACTGTTCATAATTATTTTTACAAAGTTACGAAAAAAAATAATTACTCTGCAAGATTACATTAATGAAATTACGAAAAAGGCGGCAAGCTATGCAAAAGTTAATGATATAAGGCTGCGAACATAGCCACTAACAATATTACTAACAATGCAATTCGCACATTATTATATATGCGTTGTACTCTTTCTGCTTTTCTTTGTTCCATAGTCATAATATATTTGTTCGGCAGCAAAGTTACTATGACCATGTCACTTTAATGTTACAGCGTTAAGACAATACGGTTAAAGGTGGTTCGAAAGCACTACTATTACCTTGAAAGATGCCTAAATATTTTATAGAACCGCCATTAACTGCGCGCTAATGTGAACACCACCGTCAGTCCACCGCCTTGCGTTATCTCGGCATGAACGTTGCCATGATGCGCCATGACAGCGTTCTTCACTATCGCGAGTCCTAAACCTGTTCCGCCCATCTTACGTGATCGTCCCTTGTCCACCCTGTAGAAGCGTTCAAATATGCGTTGTAAGTGCTGCGGTTCAACCCCTACTCCATTGTCACTAACTATAAACAGATAGTACATTTTGCCTTCATCCCCATATGAACTACACTTTATAGTCAGCTTGTCGGCTCCTTGCGCATAAGCTATAGCATTGTCAACAAGGTTTCGGAAGAGGCTGTAAATCAATGAATGGTCGCCAGGTACGAGTATCAACTCTGGCAAATCGATGTGCGGTATTATTCCTTTCTTCGCCAATTCCAATGCGGTATCGTCAAGAACAGTGTCTATTACCTGCTTTACATCAACGATAGCGTCTGCCACCTGTCGTTGGTTTGCGGAATCAACCTCATCTAATTTCGTTAAGGTTGACATGTCATTAAGTAGCTTCACCATACGTTCGCTCTGTGCGTAACACCTCTCCAAGAAGTGCTGTCGCTTATCTTGTGGCATATTAGGATTAGAAATGATGCTCTCTAAATATCCGTTTATGCTGGCAGTAGGTGTCTTCAGTTCGTGTGCCGCATTCTGTGTCAGCTGGCGTTTTATACGTTCACGCTCCATTTCGGAATGTTGTAACTTCCAATAAAGCGTTATAATGGTGTGTGATATTTCCCCTAATTCATCGTCAGGCAACTGTCTTTCCAGTTCGTGGTCGAGGGCATCGCCTTCCTCTGCCTTCACAGCAAACTCACGAAGATAACGTATATGTCTGCCGATACGTGAGGTATTATAGTATAACACCAATCCAAGTAGCATGGTAAGTGCTACTGTAAAATATACATAAGTATTGTCTGCCTGTAGTGACTGCGTCAACTCCGTAGAATATGGCACCGCTGAACGCACGATAATATCTCCTACATGACTAATCCGCTTAGGTATAAACGTGGCAGAATAAAAATATGTCTCGTGGGTATATACTGACGCTCGCTTTATGTCATAGCCGTTGCCAGATCGTAAAGCCTCACGTATCTCCATACGTTTTAGGTGGTTTCCCATGCCCGTTACGTCCTTCTGCTGACTGTCAAGTAGTACTTTTCCGTTACTTCCTATTATGGTAACGCGCAAGTTCTCCATACGATGACTACGCACATAGTTATTGAACGCCACCGGATTCAGTACCGAATCGCCCAAAGACTGCATCAGTTCATAATTGTACATCTGCAATCTGGAGTGCATAATATCTATCTTATACTCCTTCTCTCGTTTGAACTGATACACCAAGAAGCATATAGCGAAGATAACGAATATTCCACCTATGCTGAACAACAGATTGCTCTGAAACGACTTACTTCTCAAATGTGTAGCCATATCCGAAACGTGTCTTTATCTGTTTACCGTATTTTCCTATTTTCTTTCTTAGTCTTGTAATGTTCACATCCACCGTTCTGTCAAGCACATACGTATCGCTTGGCCAGCAGCGTTTCAACAATTCCTCTCGGTCGAACACCGTATTTGGCTTACGCAGGAAGAGGTTTAGCAGCTCAAACTCCAACTTTGTCAACGCTATCTTTTCGCCATCGAGCGTCACAGTCTTTGATGAAGAGTTAAGACACAGTGTCTCATACGTTACCGTTTCTCCATCTTCTGTCTCAGAGTTATGTACACTTTCCACATTAGCAGAGCGTCGAAGCACAGCCTTTACTCTTGCTTTCAGTTCTCTTATGCTCACAGGCTTGCGCATATAGTCGTCAGCTCCGATGTTAAGTCCCTTGACTGTATTCTCTTCCGTATCCAAAGCGGTAAGGAATATTATAGGCACATGCGCCGTAGCAGGATTATCTTTTAGTATGCGTGCCATCTGAAAACCCGACATTTCGCCCATCATCACATCGAGCAACAATAGGTTGTACGTACTTATCGGCATCGTCAAGGCCTCTTCAGCAGAGTTTGCCGTGTCCACTTCATATCCTTCCATTTCAAGGTTAAACTGCAAAATCTCACAGAGGTCCTGCTCATCGTCTACTACAAGTATTTTCATCTCTTTAGCGTTTCGTTTATGGTTACGCTGCAAAGGTAGGCAAAACAATCTCCGCTAACAAGAAAATATGGTTAAAATTTTGTTACAAATGTAATATCATAACAGCTTTTCTCTCAACTTACACATATAAAAAGCATTGTTCACTCAACTATTTTTTGTAACTTTGCCATGTAAAACACAACATGCTTATATATACTACTAATTCTAAATGCATAGAATATGGATTTACGAAAAACTTTTTTCTCCGCTCTACTCTTTTGCATGAGTATTCCAACTTACGTAACAGCAAGTACGCAGACAGAAGTGCCACGGCAATACAACGGCTGGAAACTGGTGTGGAATGATGAGTTTAACACCGACGGTCGCCTCAATTCTGAAGTATGGAACTACGAAAATGGCTTCATGCGCAACCATGAAGCACAATGGTATCAGTCTGACAACGCATACTGTAAGGATGGTTACCTCGTTATAGAAGCTCGCAAAGAGGCAAAGCCTCGCAAGAATAAAGGCTATGACAAGAGCAGCAATCAATGGCCACAAAATGTTGAAAAGATACACTACACGTCGGCTTCTGTCAATACAGCAGGCAAGAAAGAGTTTCTATATGGGCGCATAGAGGTGCGCGCTAAAATACCTACTGCCTCTGGAGCATGGCCTGCTATATGGCTATTAGGTACGGGTATGGACTGGCCTTCTAACGGAGAGATTGACATGATGGAGTTTTATCGCAAACAAGGTGTACCGCACATTCTCGCCAATGCGTGCTGGGGAACGGACAAACCATGGACCGCTAAGTGGAACAGTAAGGCTGTACCATTCAGTCATTTCACCAATCGCGACCCACAATGGGCAGAGAAATTTCATGTATGGCGCATGGATTGGGACGCAGACATGATACGCCTTTACCTTGATGACGAACTTCTTAACGAGATAAGACAAGAAGCTGCCATCAATGGTAAGTTGGGTAACGGCAGCCAACCCTTCAAGAAACCACAGTACTTACTGC
>CAKQDQ010000121.1 GCA_934229335.1 uncultured Prevotella sp. | reverse complement strand
CCATATAACTCTTGCTAAAGTTCCACAAACGGTCTGTTACCTCATCGTCACAACAATAGAAATGCGCTACTACCCAAAGCTGATTCAGTGTCTTCTGCGCACCTGCCGACAAGCCAAGACCCGCGAGTTGCAGTGGGCGGTCAGCCTCTTTCGCCGCATTTATCTCTGTCAGCAAAGCACTAAGCTTGTGTTCTATCTTTGTGACAACGGCACTATTCTGTATTCCTTTGTCTGCATTGACCTTAACATTTACGGCAAACATACCTGTAGCATACACCGCAAGCAATGTTAAGGTGAACAATATTTTATGCAATCTGTTCATGTTTTCACTATTATACGATTAGACTATTTTCTGAATTTCACTCCTACCGCCGCATGCTGAGGATAGTTCTTTAAGCTATCGGCGTGACCTGTCATGACGTTCATTCTCTCATCACCATCAGTCAACACCGCCTTTACCTTTCCAGTAGCGTCGTAGAGCACGAAATACCAGTCACTCTTCACCGCTATATCTTTGTACTTGGCATATTCTTTCACCTCACCCTTTTGCTTCATCTGCTTCAGCATGGTGTTCAACTGCGTAACATTCTTCGCCTCAGCTAACTTAGTCGCAGCTTCAGGAAAGTCTTGTGCCGCCAGCGCCTTTACTATAGAGTCCTCCATAGCACGCTGTGCCAACTCCGCAGCCTTCTTAGCTTTGGCTTCTTCTGCCGCCTTTTGCTTTGCGGTATACTCCGCCCTTACCTTTGCTTCCGCCTCAGCACTTATGCGTTTCTCTTCCTCTTGCTTCGCTTTCTGTTTAGCCTCCTGCTTCGCTTTCTCCTCGTCAGTCATCTGTTTCAGTCTTTCTGACATCACGATAGGATTCTTCACAGCCAGAATATCAGTTTTCTTCACATATATGAACACACGGTGCATATTGGAACCACGTGGCATTGTTACGGAGTTCTGTAACGCCTTAGCGTCGTTTATCACCACATCCGCAGCCCCCTGCATTTTCTTTTCTGTCGCAACATACTCGTTGACGTTCTGATAGAACAGGTCTTCTGCTATCGCTTGCGCCTCTTCTTCCGTCTTTGCCGTAGCCTCAGCGAAGACATAAGTGTCTGGGGCACGCTTTACCTTGGTTATCAGTTCCTTCTCTTGTGCGTAAGCCTCCTGCGCCTTTACCTCCATTGTGGTAGCGAAAGGCGTTAAGGCAAGCAACAGAAGCGTTATCTTATTCAACAGTTTCATATTCGGTCAAGTTTAGGTATTCTTTCTTTACGTTGTGCAATGGGATATATGGCAGCAGCGTAGCGTTTACCGTTCCCTTTGCCTTCTCTATTACTTTACGGTCAACCGTGACGGACAGCATGTGCATAAAGCCTCCATTGCTGTTTACGAAGAGCAATATTCCTGTAGCCACATCGTCTTTTACGTCTTTCAATCCGAAATAAGCCGTACCGCCCTCTTCTGTTCTGCAGAAGTTCAGGTATCTGTGTAGCGGCACCGTTACCACGTCTGTGATGTAGTCATAGCGGTTTACCGTAATCTTCAAGTCAACATCTACTGGTAGGTCTTCTGCCAACATCATGTTAGCCACCGAGCGTGAGAACTGTGCCTTATCAAAGGCATACACTCGTCCGTTTGCTCCCTTCAGTCCTTTATCAGCAAGGTATAGGTCGTTCTTTATAACCGGACTCATTATGTATGTGCCCTTTATGGGCAGCGTGTCCACCTTCTCTGTTTGGTGTCTCAGCAGTCTCTTCTCAAAGTCTTTCTCCAGTTCTCCGATAGAGCAGCCGCTCATCATCTGCCAGTTCATGTCGTACACCATCTGCAACAGCGTCTTACCGTCCCTTGTCCATGTAGAGCGATAACGGAAGTTGGCTATTTTGTCTATCGTGTACGCACAGGTTGTGTCCACCTTCAGCGCAGTTGCGGGATTACCAACAGTAAACGTTACAAAGTTCTGCATCAGCAGTCTCTCTCGCTCTTCGCCATTCGCCATATTCAGTTCCATGAGGAATCTCTCAAGGAAGTCATAGGTCGGCGAAGGTAACATAGTGCGCATGACATCAGGAAACAGCTTCATTCCTATATGCACCACCTCTCCATAAGAGTTCGTTCTCTTTGTGACCGTGAACGCAGGCTTTTGCTTCTCCATCACCTGCGCCATACGTGCCAGTCTCTTTGTGGCGTATTCCTCTGCGTGTATGGCAGGAGAGCACATTAGCAATCCTACCAACACGATAAGAGAATGTATGTTTACTATTTTGCGCATAGCGTCTTTCTTTTATTTACTCATGTGTGAGCACCTCGCTCGGTCTGCCATCAGCATGATACCAGCGTACAGAGTTTACCTCACCGTTGTCCCATACACCTACGACTTTGTCGCCCGGTTCTGCCATCTCACTGGTTCCTGGTATGACGTGAGCAGTCTTGAAGACCATTGTGGTGCCATCGAAGGAAGCGAAAGAACACGGTTTCGGTCCTGTAGGTACTGATGTTCCTCCACCAGGCTGCTTTCCTGTGCCACCTATTGGACCTTGTGCCTTCTTTATAGAATCTTCCTTAGCCTTCTCTATAGAGTCTTTTCGAGCCTGCTCTATAGAATCTCTCTTCTGGATTAGTGTTGAATCTACTCCTCCTGGAGTTTTATCCGTGCTGCCGCCAGAAGTAGCGAAATACGCTCCGCCACCGATGCACGCAGCAAGTATCACTGCACCAGCACCATAGAGAATCTTTTTATTGGGACCACCTCCAGTAGTACCACCAGGGACAGTAGTAGTATGACCGTTGCCTCCCGTACCACCTGTTACCTCCACCAATGGTTTGCCACACTCTGCGCAAACAAAGTTTGATTTGTCTGCTTCCTGTATCTCTTTATTCTTAGCTTTAGAACATCTCATGATGTTCACACATCTTCCTTGTGCCATATCTATTTACGTATTATATAAGTAAGTATTCTAAATTGTTTTTATAAACATGTAAGTTAATGTTCTTGTATTATTGTGAATATTAAAATAATACAAGAACACTTACATATTATAGTTTATTTTGTTAATGCAGTAATCAATTCCTTTGCTACTTCCTTTATCTCAGTAAACTCCGCAGAACGCTTGTTGTTACCGCACATTGGCAATACCTCGTCAAAGACGAAGTCTTCTACTATCTGCGCTAACTTCTTCTTGTCCACCGCTTTAGGGAAGGCTTCATCGCACGCTCCGTCAATGTAGTCCACTAACTTTCCGCGCAACATAGCGTCCTCACAAAGCTTCTCAACAGTACGCATGAAGTTTGGTCCGATAGCATATATCACCTCATCCATACGTGTGCCAATGTTTATCTCGTTCGTTTCCTCACCAGTTTCTTCGTCTTCACCTTTCTCTATGAGGTTTGGCGTGGTGTAAGCCTTCAGAGCTGTCATAATCATACGCTTGCGAATGTCGCCCTCTTCTTCCTCAAAGAGGCTTGGCAACATTTTCTCAGGCAATGTCTCACTGTGCAGCAATACCTTGTTCAGCTTGCCATGTACCTCATGCTCTGAGGTCATGTTGTCATACTGTTCCTTCAGGTAGCTGACATTCTGCACAAAGCGCAGTGGGAAGCCACTGTTGATAGTTATTATGACAATCTGGTTAGCCTTAGGGTTCTCCGCCACACTAATACCCTGTTTGAACACAGTGTCAGGGAACTTCATAGAGAATCTCCTGATGAAGTGCTCACGGAAGTTAGTCGGGTCATTATACTTAGGCAGACATATCTGCACACCCTGTGCCATACGCTCTACCATCTGTCCTGCAGGAACACGTCCGAACTCAGCCGCATTGAAAGGAAGGAATGACTTCATGCTTGCCACTACGCCCTCCAGATACTTGTCGAGCAATGCTTCAGTAGGACACTCTTGCTTAATACGCTCAAGAATGTTTACTCCCAACAGCTTGCGTGTCTCGTCTTCGTCCGCAATCATAGACAGACGTGCCTCTACATGAGGCTGACAGCTCTTGGCTACATAGTCAATAAGGTTTCTGGTGCTTTCCTTTATGTTGCCGTCCTTATCCTCTACACGTGCTCCGCCACCGAGTGCATCATATATAGTCTTGAAGTAAACCGTCTTTCCCGACTCGTCAACTATTTTCTTGAACGCCAAGAGAGCCTCGTTCTTTGACTTCTCCTGTACCTCGCTATCGCTAAGCAGTATTCGCTCAACTTCCTCGTGTACTATCTCAGGGTCATAACGCTTGTCAGTCACCTCAACCTCACCGTTTATTACACTGTTAGGCTTGCAAGCCGCGTCGGCACTGCTGTTAGCGTCTTCAACAGCCTGACGCAGGAATGTCTCAAGCATAGTAACCGACTTCAGCATATCGCCAAGGCGTACCATAACCTCTTCAAGCAACAGCTGCGCATAGTCATAGGCATATATCTTACATGAGTAAGCGTAATCCTTCGCCATACCGCCCGTGTACTGCATGAAGAGCTTTTTCTTTGAGTCGAAGAGCATCTTTGACAACCATCCAGTATCTTGCAGACGGTTCTTGATAGCATCCGTATTAGCATACTCAGCCTCCTTCTCTCCTACGAGCGCACTCTTCACATTATCCATCGCTGCGATGCGTTCCTTAGTAGCGGCAATAAGCTCTGTGAGGTATATGCGTATCTTCTGCAATGACATACTGCGGTTCTCGTCGTGTTTGCCTACAACCCACTCTTTGAACAGCATACCCTCTATGTGTCTACACAAGATAGAAGCGTATCTATTTATCTCCTTCTGCTCACCGTTTGTGTTAAAGAAGCGCGCCACACCAACGCCACGGAAGTTGTTGTTATACTCCGCCTCGCAGATGTCAAGGAATTTGCCTATCCATATATGGTCATCCTTCTCACCATCAATAGTGTCTGTAGCGAAGAAAGAGCAATATTTGTCCCAATAAGTGTCGTAAGACTCCCACTCTTCAGAGCCAGGGAAGTTCTCAACAGGCTTCTGTAATGTCAGGTAGAGATCGTCAAGCCATAGCCCCTCCAGTGTTCCTGGTTTTCTTACTTCCTGAGTATAGCCTATGCCAGCGTGCTCATCAGAATCGATAGTAAATCCTCTACGCTCTGTCCATGTGTTGCAGAGTATTCCGATAAGAGTCATCCATACACTTTTCTCTATAGAATACGCTCTTATTTCAGACTCTGGATACTCTATTCGCTTAATGCCGAAGGTAGCGAAGTTACGTGCATGAACGTTAACATTTGATGCATCTTTCTCTGGTGGTGTACCAGCGTTCTCCAATTCAGAGATACGTCCGAGCTGTCCACCCTCCGTCTCTCCTGATACTATTCTCTGATACAGGAAGTCTGCTACGGCAGCTGGCAGCTTGTCGTTCTTTCTCAACACCTGGTTAGCCTCGTTGGTGTTAGAGAACAGATACGCACGCTTGAACGGGTCAGCGTTTGTTCCGTCGATAAGACGACGCACCTTACCTGTGCGTGAGTCCATCTGTCCGCTGATGTCCACTGGCTTATATCTGCCAATAGCGATAGAGTTTATCTCAGACAAAGCGGCGTAGCCGTTGCCATGGTAGAAGCCCTTTACGTTTACGTCCTGCTCTACCAATGTCTCTGGTACGTAGAGATATAGATACACCTCAAAGGCTCTGCCCATTGGTGATATTATCTTGTGGAGCTGAGCAATAGCGTCGACTATAGAACCAGAACCAGTACCGCCAGCAAGACCTGCGCAGATATGGAACGTTACTCTACCATCTCCCTGCGAATTGGTCATGTTTATGATACGCTGGCTCAACACAGCCGCAAAGCCGTTGTTAGGGTCGTTGGTGATGTTGTTGGCTAAGAGTATTCTGCCAAAGCGACGTCGCTGTCCACCAATGCCCGCATCAATGATAGCAGACACTTGGTCATCTTGCATCAACTTGCGGTCATCGTCCGTTATAAACGCCTTGATGCCAGGATAAGCGTTCAGATTCTGAAGCACGCCGCCTCCTATGCCGTGTATGTTTACTTTCTCGTTTGGACTGAGATATACGGGATGTCCCATATAGTTCCAGCTTGCGTCGTCCTTAAGATCCTTCTCGTCAGAATCAACGTAGATGTAACTGATATGGGTATCGATATCAGGTTCGTTAGTACCGAATTCCTCATAGATTCTCTTTCTCATAGCACGAAGGATTTTACCTCCCGTGCCACCAAGTCCTATTATCAGATGATTTGCCATAGCTTTTTATATTATTACATTTAAGGTCTTATTTTATTATTTTCTATAACATATAGAACTATCTTCTGTAACGTGTAGAACGGGCATGACCGCTCGATGTGTGTCCTGCTCTATAGTTGGTATTAGCACTGTTATAGTTTGTCGCGCTGCGTCCCCCATTCATACGGTTGTCCCAACTTTTCTTAATAGTCCACACCACTATCGCTGCTGCTATGATGAGGTATGCCACGCTCCACAACAGTGAGCTGACAATATATTGATTTAAGAAGCTATTTAGTGTGTCTGCCATAGACTGCGCTATGTCGGCTGTAGTATGCCCCGTAAACTCACCGCTTCCTACGAATGAGCCAATGATAGGAAACTCCTCTAACGACTGTGCCAACAGGTCGTCTACCTGTTCTTTAGTTATTGGTATTGGCAGATACTGCGTTCCCGCTGGTAATAGCGAATTGATGTATGCGGCATAGTCATCGCACAACGACTTCAAGCCTATTGCACCACACAGTATTATCATTCTGTAGGCCAAGAATACCGTCAACACCGCTCCTACTACAAAGCTCAACGGTGTAAAGGTGGATTTGGGATAAAAGCCCTTGATGATGACGAACATCAAGACAACAAACATGATGGTCAGTAATAAACCTATTACTAAACTCCAAGAGGAATAGGATATTATATCCTGTAATAAAGTCAAAGCATAAGACATAAGCAGTAGATTCTTATTTTGGTATAAATTTGTTAATATGTAAACAATAGGTCGTTAGTATCTATATGCAAAAGTATAAATATTTTTTATGAATTATTCCTTTACCCCCCCCCATTTTTTATTTTTATTAACAGAAAAGAGGGTATTTACCTAACTTGTGAACCATTATGAACCTAAAAAGAACGTAAAAAGCGTGTCATACGCCCTATTCTAAGT
>CAKQDQ010000120.1 GCA_934229335.1 uncultured Prevotella sp. | reverse complement strand
TGTTCCCCATAGAGAGTATGCCGAAGATATTGCAATACATATCAGTGCTGATACCACCACGACATTATATTGCAGCTATTAGGAAACTAATGATTATGGGTGTAGCGATAGACAAGGTGATACACGAAGTTATAGTATTGTTAATTATGCTTATAGTGTTACTGACAGCAGCACTGCTAAACTTCAAAAAACGTTTGGAATGATATGACTCTCAGATATTTGATACAAAAGGAGTTCCTTCAGATTCGCAGAAACGCCTTCCTGCCTCGCCTCATTTTTATCTTTCCAATCATGATAATGTGCGTAATGCCATGGGTGATGAATATGGAGGTGAAAAACATTATGGTGGACGTTGTAGACAATGATCGTTCTACAATGTCTGCGCAATTAGTGCATCGCATAGAGGCGAGCAAGTATTTTATCTTTCATGGTCAAAAGGACAGTTACAGTATGGCTATGGAAGATGTAGAAAACTCTACGGCTGATGCCATAGTGGAAATACCACCGCACTTTGAACGTGACATGATGCAAGGCAAGAGTCCAAAGGTTTTAGTGGCAACGAATGCCGTAAACGGAACGAAAGGCAACATGGGTAATGCGTATCTGTCGAGCATAATATCACAGCACGCCATGGCTACCCCTAAGACTAATGCAATACTTCTGTCTACAGATGTTGGCGAAATAAGTACAGACGCAGTATCAGTGCTCTATCTCTACAACAAGAATTTGAACTATAAACTCTTTATGGTACCTTCCCTATTAGCTATCTTGGTAATGCTGATGTGTGGCTTCTTGCCTGCGCTCAACATTGTTGGTGAGAAAGAGCGTGGCACTATCGAGGCAATTAACGTGACGCCTGTCAGTAAATTAGATTTTATCCTCGCTAAACTCATTCCCTATTGGCTAATAGCCATGATGGTGATGACGGTTTGCCTTATTCTCGCATGGTTGCTCTACGGTATTACTTCTGCTGGCAATATTGCGCTGCTATACCTTCTTGCTATGCTCTTGGCGTTCGTATTCAGCGGATTAGGGTTGACAATCTCTTGCTATAACGATACTATGCAGCAAGCCGTTTTCGTGATGTGGTTCTGCGTAGTGTGCTTGCTACTGCTCAGTGGCCTCTTTACTCCCGTTCGTTCAATGCCCCATTGGGCTTACCTCACGACCTACATCAATCCGATGCACTACTTCATAGACGCTATACGCACAGTCTTTGTGCGTGGCGGTGACTTCGGAAGTATTGCTCATCAGGTGTTAGCTCTCGGCATCATCGCTATCGTCATGAACGTCTGGGCTGTAATGAGTTATCGCAAGAACTCATAGTCTGGTTAAGGTACAAATAAATGTCAGATTACGATAACGCCCAAATCGCAATGCGATTTGGGCGCTTTCGTATCCTTATCACTATCAGATCGTGTCGTAATCACTATCTAATTGCAAACTCTATTTCTTTTTCTTTCTGAATAACTTAACCGTTCCGCCTAACCTGCGGTATAGCTTCCAACCTAACAGAGCACCATCAATAATGGCTGAGGCAGAAGTAATGGAAGCGAGAATTTTCTTGGTTGGTGACGTTAACTCCTCTTCGCTTGGTTGTCGGAACATAGCGTTCCAGATGTCAGAGAGTTTCTCTTCAGATTCGTTAAGTTCCTCCCTCAGCTGCTGTTTGCGTATGCTCAGAGTTTCAAGCGAAACAATGCTGATGGGAGCATGGTCTTTTCTGTTTTTCTTTTGCATGGCAGTAGGGGGACTATTTAGTGTTGTTATTGTCTTCAAATATACTGATAAGGAATTTCACCATAGGACGCTCAATCCAAGCGTGCCTATTGGCAAGCACCAAAAGTAACAGTATTATGTAAACCAGGCAAACGGCAAGAAAAGCCATCGGCATGGAGTTGAGCACGTCAGCCAAGAAGTAGGCTGCGGCAAAAGAAAGATAGATGAGAGCCAAGAGCGTGAGCAGAGCGATGACGAAAGCTATGGTGAGGGTAGTAAGAAGCCTTACAACCTTCTCTATAATGTCAAGTTTTGTGTACTCCTTCTTTATACTTAGCCATTGCTTCGCCTCCTCTACAAAGTCAGCAATCCTTTCAATGTTTTCATCGTTCGATAGCATAATGTCAAGCCTTATTTACAAAAACATATCGAGGCGCACTGAAACGTGCGCCTCGAAAAACTATTGCTTACTTATTATTCAATATCGTCAGCAATCTCGTCAATCTGCTTGCGTGACAGCTTAATGTCATGTTTGTCGCAGAAGTCCTTTACTGCGTCCTGTATCTTAGCACGTGTATCAGTTCCCTTTTCAGGAGCAAAAAGAAGTGCTGCTGTTGCGCCTGCAACGGCTCCGCCGATGATTGCGCCAATGTAACCTAATGCTTTCATACTTAATTCGGTTTTAAAGGTTAAAAATAAGAGTAACTATTTCTATTTGCAAATGTAGTAAAAAAATAATTGAAAAGAGGAATTATTTGTGTTAAAAATAGCGAAATGCTCAAAATGCTAACATTTTTTTTATTACCTTTGTAGCACTTTAAGCAGACTTTTTAATATTAAACAATGTATAGAATGAAAAAATATGTAGTGATATGCGCTGCTTTGTGCGCTTCGGTAGTAATGGTTTCATGTGGTTCTTCTAAGGAAAGTGCTTACAGAAAGGCATACGAGAAGGCTAAGGCTCAAGAGATGGCGCAGCAGCAACTGACTTCTGGTCAGCAGTCACAACAGGAACAGGCGCAGGCACAGACACAGACTCCTGTAGTTACACCACTCGTTGAAACATCAACCCAGACAACGGTGACAGCTGGTTCAGACAATGTTCCTGTACGTTCAGAGAATCTGACTGTTGTTAATGGCGAGGGCATTAAGACCTACTCTGTAGTAGTGGGATCGTATGGCGTTCGTGCTAACGCTGAGGGTATGCAGGGCACTCTGAAGAGAGCAGGATACAACGCACAGATAGCTTACAATGCAGAGAACAATATGTATCGTGTCATCGCTACTACGTTCGATTCAAAGGCAAATGCCGTAGAGAGCCGTAACTCACTGCGTTCTGCGTATGAAGGTGCGTGGATTTTAATGAAAAAGTAAAAGGGCGCGTTGACAATACTGTAACCAAACTACAGAACAACACATCTAAACCATATAGCTGTAATGGCAAGAATATTGGCGATAGACTATGGACAAAGACGCACTGGGCTGGCTGTAACAGACTCGTTACAGATAGTGCCTGGTGCGCTTGATACTGTTGATACGCAGAAACTGATGGCGTTTCTCAATGACTATGTAAAACGCGAAGAAGTGGAACGCATTGTCATTGGCGAACCTATGCAGCCTAATGGACTACCATCAGAGAACCTGAAAAGGGTGAAGAAGTTTGAGGAACAGTGGCGAAAGGTACACCCAGAAATACCTATTGAGGGCTTTGACGAAAGGTTTACGTCTGTGATGGCGCACCGCACTATGCTTGATGCTGGCTTGGGAAAGAAGGCAAGGCGCGACAAAGCGCTTGTAGACAAAATATCGGCTACTATTATTCTGCAGGATTATTTGCAGGCTCGTAACATTAATTTATGATTTTACCAATATATACATACGGACAACCTGTGCTCAGAAAGGTGGCGCAGGACATTGATAAGAATTATCCAGAATTACAGACTCTAATCGCTAATATGTGGGAGACACTCGCAGACAGCGAGGGTATTGGTCTTGCTGCACCACAGATAGGGCTTGACATCAGACTTGTGGTGATTGAACTTGACGTGTTGAAAGAAGATTTACCAGAGTATGACGGATTTAGAAAGGTGTTCATTAACGCTCATATTGAGGAGTATGACGATACGGAGACTTCTTCGTCTGAAGAGGGCTGCTTGTCACTACCTGCCATACACGAGAGGGTAGTACGCCCTACAAGAATAAGAGTGAAGTACATGGACGAGAACTTTGAAGAGCATGAAGAGTGGGTAACGGGCTATTTGGCACGCGTGATGCAGCATGAGTTTGACCACCTTGAGGGCAAAATGTTCATCGACAGGCTTTCTCCATTGCGTAAACAGCTTATTAAGTCAAAGCTGCGTGCGTTGCTTCAGGGACGTTTCCGTTGTGGCTATAAGGTGAAAATGCCACGTGTGCGTTAGTGTATAAACCTCAGGTGTCTAAATTAAGAGTTTTTTTTATTGCGTATTGTGCAGGATAAAAAGCGTTGGCTTGAGCTCCTAATGGAGTATACAAGAAGGGTGGGGGTGAGCTTGGTGCTTGTCCTCGCTTCAGTTAGTGTATATGGACAATACAAAGTAGACCGTCTGGTACTGAGTGGAAAGGTAGCGTTGCATTATGAAGACTATGTCCTTTCCATTCAGTACTTTAATCAAGCGATATCGCAAAAGCCATATCTCTGGGAGCCATGGCAGTTGAGGGCTATAGCGAAGTATTATCTGGAGGATTGGTCGGGAGCTGAGAAAGATGCTTCAAAGGCTATTGAACTGAATCCTTATATAATAGGGCTGTACGACCTGCGTGGTATTTCAAGAATACGACAGGAGCAGTATGACGGGGCTATAGCTGACTACACTAAGGCGATAGCCATAGAGCCTGATAATCGTAACTATTGGTTTAACCGTGCTGTCTGTTACATGGAGAAGAAGGATTATGACAATGCCTTGCTCCAGTTGGACACGGTAATATCACGATGGGAGAAGTATGCTCCGCCATACTTATTGAAAGCGGAGGTGTATCTGCACAAGAAAGATACTGCGACAGCAGAAAACTGGGTGGTAAAGAGCCTTGCTGTCGATTCTTTTAACGCTAATGCATGGCGTTTTCGTGCTAACCTTGCGCTGCAAAAAGAGCACTGGGCTGACGCTGACGCATATTTCACAAGGTCGCTACACCTAAAGCCAAAAGATGCAGGCAGCTTGGTAAACAGGGCGTTGGCACGATTGCGGCTTAATAATCTGCGTGGTGCTATGAGCGATTATGATGATGCTTTGGTACACGACCCTAATAACTTCTTGGCACATTATAACCGTGGACTGTTAAGACAACAGGTAGGTGACGATAATAGGGCGATAGAGGACTTCGATTATGTGCTGACGTTCGAGCCAGACAATGTTATGGCTTTGTTTAACAGGGCGATGCTTCTTGACCGCACAGGTAACTATCATGGGGCGATACGTGACTATAGTAAGGTGATAGAAAAATTCCCTAACTTCTGGACAGGACTATATTATCGTGCGGAATGTTACAGGAAATTGGGCATGAACGCCAAGGCGGAGCTGGATGAGTTCCGTATACTGAAGGCGCAAATGAATAAACATCTTGGTATACAGACGCGCTGGTCAAGGAAGAAAATCGCTGCTGTAAGAAAAATGAGCGATATAGACCCAGAGAAATATAATCAGATAGTGGTAGACGATGATTCTGATACCGCACCAGAATATAACAGCGAATATCGAGGACGTGTGCAGAACAGACAGGTGGCAGAGGTGTATCAGCCGTATATCGCGTTGACTTTTGCTGATGCTGTGGATAAAGTAGGATACAAAGTGCCATTTGACGAGAATGTGGAAGCATTGCGTATTAAGGCTGCTAAGGTGTTAGAGAAATACAATGTTGACGTTCCTAAGTTGGGAAATGTTGGCGAGAATGATGGAGTGCAGACTGCAGCAGAGGTTGACAGGTTGTCTAATTTGTTGCAAAAGGCTGGCGATGATAATGAGAAAGCGATGTTGTCACTCGTTAGGTCTGTGGCTTACTCGTCAGAACAAGACTATGCAGAGGCGATAAAAGACGTTGATAGCTATTTGGTATTATCACCTTCGTCGGCGGTAGGACTGTGGCAGCGCGCTGTGTGTGGCGCGATGATAACGGAATATGTTAAGGGACAGACTCCGAAAGAGCTGGAACTGCGCAAGGCAGGAGTAGTAAGCGACTTTACGAAACTTCTTGAGCTATCGCCTGATAATGTGTATGTGCTCTATTGTTATGGCACTTTCTGTGCGCGAATGGGGGAAAAAGATAAGGCGACAGAGTTGCTCACAAAGGCATTGAGTATAGATCCACAGTTGGCTTATGCATACTATAACCGCGGACTGGTATATCTATCGACGGGGCAGGCCAAATTGGCAAAGGCAGATTTTAGTAAGGCTGGTGAATTGGGCTTGTATAGTGCTTATAGTCTTATGAAGAAAAAGAACAAAGAACAAAAATAATACTGTTATGCGTAAGTTTTTTATTAGCATAATGTTTGCCGTAACGACAATGGTAAATGCACAGGAGATAGACAGTCTTTTTGTCAATATGCCTGACAGCCTTTTTCCGTATCTGCCGCGTGAAAAACGGGTGGAGCTGCTTAATATAGCTAAGATAACGTCTGATACTCCCACATCGTTGCCTACTATGTATAATGGTATGGCGAAGCTGCTATTGCATGATAAAGAATGTATAAAGATAGCTTTAGACAGCTTGAGTAGTGTAGAGTTAGGATTGCAAAAGTCGGATGGTAGTGTGGTTTGCTGTGTTTTACGCACTGTCGCAGCACCTGAAAGAAGCACTGTGGCATCGATTTATAGTGACAAGTGGGAGAAGATAGGGGACATAAACCTTGAAGCGGTTACGCTAACGCATCGCCCTGACACTATGACTACCGAACGTTATGAAGAGCTGTTGAAGCTTATAGAGTTTCAGTTAGTAGAGGCTCATTTCGAGAACGTATCAACAATTGTTTTGAAACAAAACGTTCCACTTGTGTCAGAAAAGGAGAGGAAAGACCTTGCCGCAATACTCTTGCAGCGTAAAATGAAATGGAACGGACGAGAATATGTGTGCGAATAGAAGTTTGTATGTGAAAGATATCCTCGTAACAGGTTTATTATAGTAAAGAAAAATATCCGTATCAAACTCGATAAAGAGTATTGATACGGATATTTGTTTTGGTGTATAGTGAAACTACTTCGTGCGTGTTTCTGCCTTCTTCGCCTGTGGTAACAATGCTTTATCGCAGAATCTGTCTTGCCACCATCTGCCGTCCAGCACGGGACACTCATTGTTCATGATGGCAAATATCATGGAGTGACCATTTGAAGCTGTGTAATATCCAGCAAGAGTGCTGATGCCTCCTTCTCTGGTTAATGTGCCTGTCTTGGCT
>CAKQDQ010000119.1 GCA_934229335.1 uncultured Prevotella sp. | reverse complement strand
ACAACACCTATCCATATCTTGACCTTTCAGGATGTGGCGTAGGTTTCAAGTTCATGCAGGCATTTGCCAAGAATAACGGAATACCATTTTCAAAACTGATACCATTACTTGATTTATGCGCCATTAGCATAGCTGCTGACCTTGTACAGATAACGGACGAAAACAGAATTCTCGCGTACCATGGACTAAAGCTAATCAATCAAAGTCCATCTGTAGGTGTGCAGGCAATATTAGACATTTGTGGATTAGCTGACAAGGATATAAGTATGAACGACATCGTTTTCAAAATCGGTCCACGCCTAAACGCTTCAGGAAGAATGGAAAACGGTAAGCTGTCCGTTGACTTATTAGTACAAAAAAACATAGAGAATGCTAAGGCGATAGCAAAGCATATAAACGAATATAACGAGCAACGAAAGGATATAGACAAACAGACAACAGAGGAAGCCAACAAAATTGCAGAAAGACTGGAACAGCAACACCACGACAATTGTATCGTGATATGCGATGAGAAATGGAACAAGGGTATCATCGGCATAGTAGCTTCGCGTCTCACAGAGATGTATTTCAAACCAACTATAATTCTCACACGCGATGGACAATTCGCGACAGGTTCAGCGCGTTCTATACCAGGCTTTGACGTATACGCTGCCATAAAAAATTGCAGGGACTTACTTACAAACTTCGGTGGTCATACATACGCCTGCGGAATGACCATAAAATGGGACGACGTAGAGGAGTTTACTACAAGATTCAAGGAGTACGTAGATAACCACATTAACATCGTACACACGGAGCCAGTGCTTAACATTGACGCCATTATAGATTTTAAGGATATAAACAAGCGTCTGTTCCACGACTTAAAAAGATTCGCTCCCTTTGGTCCTGGAAACCCCAAACCTATATTCGTAACCAAAAGTGTATATGATTTCGGAACATCTAAGGTCGTAGGCAGAGAGCAAGAGCACATTAAGTTAGAGTTAGTAGACTCTAAATCTCCAACGGTTATGAACGGCATTGCCTTTGGCCAATCAGCAGCAGCACGATTTATTAAGTCGCGCCGTTCGTTTGATATTGCATACACAATAGAGGAGAATACATATAAAAAAGGCAACATACAGTTACTCATTGAGGATATCCATTTCCAATAACGGTGTTAATAGGGTGACTAAAAAATACATATTTATTTTTGGAAGACAACATTTATATCAATACGCTGAAGCGTTACTATGGATATGATGCCTTCAGAGGTATACAGCTTGATATCATCAAGAGTATCTCTGATGGTCATGATACACTTGGCCTTATGCCAACAGGTGGCGGTAAAAGTGTAACCTTTCAGGTTCCCGCACTAATAAAAGAAGGCGTATGTATTGTTATCACACCACTCATTGCACTTATGAACGACCAAGTGGCACACCTCAAGGCTCGTGGCATTGCCGCGGAAGCTGTAAACTCAGAAAAAAGCCATGATGAAGTGCTAAAAGTGCTTGACAATGCTATTTACGGAGCGGTGAAGTTTCTTTACGTCTCACCAGAAAGACTAACGCACCCATTATTCTTAGCCAAGTTACACTATATGAAAGTGAGCTTCATAACGGTCGATGAAGCACACTGTATATCACAATGGGGATATGATTTCAGACCTTCATACCTTAACATAGGAAAGCTCAGGGAACTTCTGCCAGATGTGCCTGTGTTAGCCCTCACAGCTACAGCGACGCCACCTGTAATGCAGGATATTCAGGATAGCCTGCGTTTTGGACAGTATCAAGACGAAAGTCCGAAAGTTTTTGCGATGAGCTTCAAGCGTGACAATATCTCGTATGTAGTTAGAAAGTCCGAAGACAAAGATGCCGAGATAATACATATATTACGCTCTGTAGGCGGTAGTGCCATTGTATATACTCGCAATAGAGAGAAAACAAAAACTCTTGCAAAGGAATTAGTAGAGGCAGGATTCTCTGCCACATTCTTCCATGCAGGTCTTGACTTCGCTATTAAGAATCAACGACAAGAACAATGGCAGTCTGATGAAATAAGAATTATGGTGACGACAAACGCATTCGGAATGGGCATCGACAAACCAGATGTGAGGCTCGTCATTCACGCTGATTGTCCCAACTCTCTTGAAGCGTATTTTCAGGAAGCAGGCCGTGCAGGTAGAGACGGTAAGAGGTCATACGCTGTTCTGCTATATAACAAGCACGACATACATAAGCTAAACAAAGGCATCAACGAGGCGTTCCCTGAGAAAGAGTATATTAGAAAGGTGTACGACCATTTAGCCTACTTCTTTGAGTTGGCGGTAGAAAGTGGCGAAGGAGCACGTTATGAATTTAACGAAGACCTGTTTTGCGTAAAATTCAGACACTTCCCCACCCTCTTGCATGGTGCGCTATCCATACTTCAGAGTGCAGGTTACATAGAATACAACCAAGACCCAGACTCTCACCCACGTGTACAGATTAGATTGAGGAGAGACGAGCTGTACACAGTAGATAATATGTCCGCCATGGAAAATGTCGTGATGACAACACTAATGAGGTATTACGGCTCATTATTCATTGACTTAGTCTACATCAATGAGCATCTCATAGCACGTAAAGCAGGTATTACAGAGCAACAGCTTCATGTTACATTAAAACAGTTAACGCAAAGAGGAGTAATAAGATACGTACCAAGACGCAACGTACCACAAATAATATTCACAAGACAACGGGTTGATTCTGACCGCCTTATAATTAGGAAAGAAATATATGAGGTACAAAAAGCGAAATATACAGCACGTGTTAACGCTGTAATATACTATATAGAGTCGCAAGATACGTGTAGACAGCGTCTGTTGCTTGAATATTTTGGACAAAACGAAAGTGACGACTGTCAACATTGTGACGTATGCATAAGTAAGAAAAAGACTGAATATAGCAAAATACTTCAGACGAAACAGGCCATGCTTAACCTGTTGAAGGATGCGAAGCCACATCCAGTTTCTGAATTAAGGGAGTTGCCAATAGACACACCTTTACTACATGAGGTGTTAGAAATCCTGATAAACGAAGGGACGATTACCATTGACGGATCGTTTATTATAGCGAAGAGTAACCCTATATGCAAGCCCTCCTTTTCGTCATCGTAACAAATTGATTTTCTATACATTTACAATCACGTCCAAATCACTTAACAAAAGCATTGCAATCGTCACGTGATTTGGACGTGTTCGTTATACGAAAGAGTAGCCTTAGTATTTTAACCATTATTGTAACGACAGACATACGCCTTTTTATTCTGTCACAAGCGTATGTCGGTGCTTTCTCCTACGTCTAAAAAACGTTATTTTACTTAATTTGCTTGCAAGAGGTAAAAAAAATGTGTAACTTTGCGTTTGTAAAATCATAATAATACAACTTTTACAATGGATATACGAGAACTTAACACCTTAATAGAACAACACAGCAACTTTGTCACCAACCTGACAACAGGTATGGATCAAGTTATTGTTGGTCAGAAACACCTTGTAGAATCTCTTTTAATAGGATTGCTGAGCGACGGTCACATACTGTTAGAGGGCGTACCTGGTTTGGCGAAAACACTTGCTATTAAAACACTCTCAAGTCTCATTGATGGCAAGTTTAATCGCATACAATTTACACCAGACCTACTGCCAGCAGATGTCACAGGAACAATGATATACTCGCAGAAAGACGAGACATTTCAGGTAAAGAAAGGACCAGTGTTTGCTAACTTTGTGCTTGCAGATGAAATCAACCGTGCACCAGCGAAAGTGCAATCAGCTCTACTTGAAGCCATGCAGGAACATCAGGTTACTATAGGTGATAATACCTTCTCATTGCCCAAGCCATTCTTGGTAATGGCAACCCAGAACCCCGTAGAGCAAGAAGGAACATACCCACTGCCAGAAGCACAGATGGATCGTTTCATGCTGAAGGTCGTAATAGGCTATCCTACAATAGAAGAGGAGAAGAAAATTATGCGCGAAAACCTTGCTGGTAGTTTGCCGCAGATAAATCCTGTTAGTTCGGCGGAGGAGATAATAAAAGCTCGCGAAATTGTGAGAGAGGTATACATTGACGAGAAAATAGAGCAGTATATTGCCGACATCGTCTTTGCTACCCGTTATCCTGAGCAGTACGGATTAAAAGAATTGAAGGATATGATTACCTTCGGTGGTAGTCCGCGTGCCTCTATAAATCTTGCTAAGGCAGCGAGAGCGTACTCCTTCATCAAGCGTAAAGGGTATGTCGTTCCCGAAGATGTCAGAGCTGTTGCACATGACGTGTTGCGACACAGAATAGGTTTGTCATACGAAGCGGAAGCTAACAATATCACTTCAGAAGAAATCATAAGCCGTATAATAAACAAGGTAGAAGTGCCATGATAGAAAAAGAGGGTGACATATTCAGCAAGGTAAGGCGTATAGAGATAAAATCCCGTGGACTATGTAATGCAATGTTCGCAGGACAATACCACTCTGCCTTTAAGGGAAGAGGTATGGCGTTTGCTGAAGTCAGAGAGTATCAGTATGGTGATGACATTCGTGACATAGACTGGAATGTTACCGCTCGCTTTCATCGACCTTACGTTAAAGTCTTTGAAGAGGAAAGAGAACTCACCGTTATGCTGTTGGTCGATGTCTCTGGGTCATTAGACTTCGGAACACGTACGCAAACCAAAAAGGAAATGGCAACACTTATTGCCGCTACATTGGCTTTTAGCGCAATACAAAACAACGATAAAATAGGTGTAATATTTTTCTCTGACCGTATAGAGAAGTATATACCAGCAAAGAAAGGACGTAAGCACATTCTTTATATCATAAGAGAGATGCTGAACTTCAAACCAGAGTCAAAAAAGACAGACATCGGCGTAGCGTTAGAGTTTCTTGGAAGAACACAGAAGAGAAGATGCACCGTATTCATGATGAGTGACTTTTATGACAACAAGGATTTTGACAAACAACTACAGATATGTAGCTCACGTCATGATATAGTGTGTATACAACTGTACGACTCTTTGCTGCGCAAACTGCCCGATGTAGGATTGTTACGTATTCACGATGCAGAAACAGGACGTGAGATGTACATTGACACATCAAGTAAATCTGTACGGAAGGCACACGAGAGATATTGGCAAGAAAGGAAAGAAGACCTACAACGTGTATTCACCAAAAATGCTATTGACTCTGTCTCCATAGCGACTGATGGTGATTTTGTCATATCACTACGACAATTGTTTGAGAGAAGAGGATAAACTTATGAGAAATAAAATAGTATTACTGTTTGTTCTATTCATGTGTATCACAACGTGTTATGCACAAGTATACGTGGAGGCTGTAATAGACTCTACCCAGATTCTTGTTGGCAACCAAACTACAATACACGTCACCGCCACGGTAAAGAATGGGAATAACGTTCTCTTCAAACGCTGGAAACCTCAAGAATATATAACCCCTGGCATTGAAGTCGTTGAAGCCCCCAAATACGATACCGCGACAGCTGATGATGGTTATACAAAAATAACGCAGCATCTGCTCGTCACTGCCTTTGAGGATACATTATACTATATTCCTGCTCAGAGAGTTAAAGTAAATGGACATAAATACACATCTAAACCATTAGCACTAAAGGTATTGACAATACCAGTAGACACGCTGAACCCTAACAAGTTTTATGGTATAGCAGATGTACAAGATAATCCCTACTCTTGGGATGAATGGGAATGGGGTTTATGGTTTAGCCTCATTGCCATTATGCTTTATGTGGTATGTATTCTTATTTGGATTAGACTAAAATCAGGGAAGCCTATTCACTTGAAGGTGCGTATAATCAAGCGACTTCCTCCACATCAAAAAGCTCTGAAGACAATCGACAACATCAAAAAACACGTAACGACTGTTGACGACAAGACGTACTATACGCAATTAACCGATACCCTGCGTAAGTACATAGAAGAGCGCTTCGGCTTTAAGGCAATGGAGATGACAAGTGCAGAGATTATTTCCAAGCTGACCGATTTAGGAAACGAAGAGAAAATGCAGGAACTGAAAGGTCTTTTTGAAACAGCTGATTTAGTAAAATTCGCTAAGCACAAATCGAGCATGAATGAAAACGACCGTAACCTTGTATCTGCTATAGATTTCATCAATGAGACAAAACAGGAAAATGCACCTACTGAGGAAAAGGTCATTCCGAAGGCTACCGAACAACAAAAACAGACGTTACGTATGCGACTCTCTCTAAAATGGAGCATTGCTGTCATCATTTTGTTGTTATCAGCGGCTGTAACTTACGTCTTGTGGCTTCTGTACGACTATAGATATTGAGCCTCTGACGTATTCTTTACTATATAAACAAAAAAGAAAAGTGAGATGGAATTTGCAGAACCTTTATATTTACTGCTACTATTACTGCTATTGCCTTACTTGATATGGTACATACAGTTTCGTAACAAGGGTAAACGTAAGATGGAGGCATCGTTTATTATTAGCGACTCTTCCGCCTATATGCGTTCCCCTATGAGCTGGCGTATAAGGTTAATACACTTACCCATGTTGTTACGTTGCATTGCCTTCGTCCTAATTGTTATTGCAATGGCACGCCCTCAAACACACAACGCTTGGGATGAGAGAAACGTTGAAGGCATAGACATTATGCTGGCAATGGACGTCTCTACAAGTATGTTAGCCGAAGATTTAGCTCCTAACCGTATTGAAGCTGCAAAGCAGGTTGCGTCAGAGTTTATAACGGACAGACCTAACGACAACATAGGATTGACAATTTTTGCTGGTGAGGCTTTTACGCAATGTCCGATGACAACAGACCATGCGTCACTTCTGAATTTGCTACAAAATGTAGGGACTAACTTTGTTGCGAGAGGATTGATAAGCGACGGTACCGCTATTGGTATGGGACTGGCTAACGCTGTCTCACGTTTAAGAAATTCAAAGGCGAAGAGTAAAGTTGTGATATTACTTACAGATGGTTCCAATAATATGGGTGACATCTCACCTATGACTGCCGCTCAGATAGCGAAGAGCCTTGGGATTAGAGTCTACACCATAGGTGTGGGACCAAACAAAGTGGCACGTTACCCCATGCCTGTTGCAGGTGGAATACAATATGTCAATATTCCTGTAGAAATTGACAC
>CAKQDQ010000118.1 GCA_934229335.1 uncultured Prevotella sp. | reverse complement strand
TAGAAGACGAGTCAACCTTCGGCAAAGACCTTGAGTTGGAACGTCTGGTATACCTTGGTTGGCCTCTGTTCCGTTATATCAACCGTTGGTTCACGCTCTATATCTTCGACTTCCTTCGTGCCATGTCAATACCGATGGGTATCATACTTATCATCATAACGCTGATACTCAAGGCTATTACCTATCCAATGGTAAAGAAGAGCTATATGTCGAGCGCAAAGATGCGTGTGCTTCGTCCGAAACTTGACGCTGCCACAAAGCAGTATGACAAGCCAGAAGACGCTATGCAGAAGCAGCAGGCTATGATGCAGCTCTATTCTGAATATGGCGTATCACCGCTCTCAGGTTGTCTGCCTATGCTGATACAGATGCCTATCTGGATTGCGATGTTCAACTTTGTTCCTAACGCTATACAGCTTCGTGGTGAGTCATTCCTTTGGATAAAGGACCTCTCTACATACGATCCTATCATAGAGTGGAACACCAACCTTTGGCTTATTGGCGACCACCTGTCATTGACATGTATTCTTTTCTGCGTAGCCAACCTACTCTATTCATGGCTCACCATGCGCCAGCAGCGTGACCAGATGGTAGGACAGCAGGCAGAACAGATGAAGATGATGCAGTGGATGATGCTTCTTATGCCGCTGATGTTCTTCTTCATGTTCAACGACTACTCTGCTGGTCTTAACTTCTATTACTTCATCTCTCTGTTCTTCTCAGCAGCCATCATGTGGCTTCTCCGTAAGACTACCAACGATGAGAAGTTGCTTGCTATACTTGAAGCAAAGCGCGAGGCTAACAAGAACAATCCTAACAAAAAGATGTCAGGACTTGCCGCACGCCTTCAGGCTATGCAAAAGCAGCAGGAAGCATTGCAAAAGCAACGCGAAGAACTAAGACGTAAGAACAATGAACTAAGAAAATAGCTCACCTTAAATCAAGAATTAAAAGTTAAAAATTAAAAATTATGATTACTGTAGAGATGTCCACTAAGACATTTAACCGTGTTTTACAGTAAAGAATCTTGAGTAATCATAATTTCTAATTTTTAACTTTTAATTTTTTATTCCAAACAACTCTCTTATGCTTCAAGGACACCCTAAAGGACTATACCTGCTGTTTCTAACGGAAATGGCTGAACGCTTCTCTTACTACGGTATGAGGGCTTTGTTCGTTTTATACCTCGTTGCCGCCTTTTACACTCCTAACGAAGCGAGTCAGATTTACGGTTCCTATACCGGACTGGTATATCTCACTCCTCTCATCGGTGGTTATGTAGCCGACCGTTACTGGGGCAACAGGCGCAGTATCATCTTCGGTGGCATTGTTATGGCGATAGGACAATTCCTTATGTTCGCCTCTGCCTGCACCGTTTCACAGAGTATATTCTCGCCAAGGGGAGCGATAGACGCAAGCGTAGACAATAGCCTAAGCCTATTTCTTATGTTTGCAGGTCTCACAGCCCTCATTATAGGCAATGGCTTTTTCAAGCCTACCATTTCCACAATGGTTGGCGATTTATATGAACCCACAGACTCTCGAAAGGACTCTGCGTTCACCATCTTCTATATGGGCATTAACCTTGGCGCATTGATAGCCCCCATCTTGTGTGGTTATTTCGGCACAGGTAATTGGGAAAATCCTGATGATTTCAAGTGGGGATTCTTCACCGCAGGGTGCAGTATGTTGATATCACTCGCTATATTCTCTTTTTTCGAGAATAAAGACCTCGTTACCCCAGATGGACTATCTATAGGAATAAAGCCATCTGAAAGCGAATTGGTACATCAAAAAACTCATATAACCCACAAGAAGAACTCGCCTTTGCGCACCATTGCCTGCGTAGCACTCATGGTAGTACTTCTCTTTGTGTTCTCAATGTCCGCCAAGAACTTCAATGATTGGATTTCCGCTGTAATATACGCGTTCTCTATTGCGTTACCGTTGTTCATCATAACCGATCGCAACCTTACCAAGACCGACAAACTGCACATCTGCGTTATCTACATCATCGCAGTGTTTGTAATCTTCTTCTGGAGTGCCTTTGAGCAGGCAGGCTCTTCCCTCACCCTCTTCGCAGAGTACCAATGCGACCGCACTATCGGTTCATGGGAGATGCCAACGACATGGTTTCAGAGCATCAACCCTATCGTTGTAGTAGCCTTCGCACCTGTCATGGCAACGCTGTGGGAAACCCTTAACAAGCACAAGAAGGAGCCATCATCACCCGCCAAGCAAGCTATCGGACTAATGTTGCTTGCCATCGGCTACGTCATCATTGCCTATGCCACATACGGTGTCGACTCAACTACTAAGGTTTCCATGTGGTGGCTGGTGTCACTTTACTTCATTCATACTCTCGGTGAGTTGTCACTCTCTCCTATCGGACTGTCAATGGTCAGCAAACTCGCCCCTGCCCACCTCGCATCCCTGCTTATGGGCGTATGGTTTATGAGCAATGCCGCGTCAAACATCTTCGCAGGACAGTTGGCAACCCTGCTCCCTATAGAGGGTAAAGAGCCGAGCAAGCTCTTCGGAATATTTGAAGTAGTCACGCTATCCGACTTCTTCATCATCTTCGCGGTTATGGCAGGCATAGCCTCTGTAGTACTGTTCATGCTCTGTCCTGTTATTAAGAAGATGGCAAAAGGAGTGCTATAGAACACTAACACACACAAATTATGCAAACAGATAAAGAACATTCGCTCGCCTCACTCATGAGCGCGATGATAGAATATGACGGTGGCGACGTGCCACGCATACAGCATTTCGTTAAGGTTCACAACTTCGCACGAATGATAGCCATCAGCGAAGGTATGGACGAGGAACAGCTCTTCGTACTTGAAGCCGCTGCCATACTGCACGATGTTGGCATACACGCAGCAGAAGAGAAGTACGGTAACTGCAATGGTAAGCACCAAGAGGAGTTGGGACCTGCCGAAGCGATGAAGGTATTGGCAAAGGTAGATGGTTTCAACGCTGTGCAGACAGAAAGAATATGTTGGCTTATCGCACACCACCATACATACTCTAACGTCACAACATTAGACCACCGCATACTGCTTGAAGCTGACTTCCTTGTAAATTCCTATGAGGACAACGTAGCGAAAGAAGGAATCATAGCCTTCCGTAAAAACGTGTTTCGCTCACCATCTGCCATAAAGATGCTTAATGCAATGTGGAGAATTGAATAAATAATCCAAGAAAATAGCTTCACACTTGAAAGGGATTACATTAGAAAATATGGACAATCCTATCCTTATTTATATAATATATTATGATAATAAGGATAGAATTGTCCTTTTTTTTGCTCCTTTTCCGAAAATATATTAACTTTGCAGATGACTAAAATACGGCATATTTTTTTACACTTACAATCTGTAAGTAAAACTATCGTTTTTACTTACGATTTTCAGCAATACAACGCGGCAGTGCAATCACTACCTTTTTACACGGTAATCACGCCCAAATCGCATGATAATCAAGTACTGATTACAACGTAAAAAGAGTGCTTTCAAATTGTAAGTTGACACCAAATAAACTACTAATAAATAAACAATGAACAATCGCTTACTAACTACTTTTCTCGCAGCCCTTGCCATCAACACGGCTTCGGCACAGACATTCTCTTTCGGAACGAAGACAAGTCCGAAGGGAGAAACCTTTGAAGTTGACTCTAAAGGCTTTCTCATCAACGGCAAATATGTTCTCCCCGTAATGGGCGAGATTCACTATTCACGCGTGCCCGAACAGTATTGGCGCAGAGAGATACGCAAAATGAAGGCTGGTGGCATCACCATACTATCTACATACTGCTTCTGGATTCATCACGAGCCTACCGAGGGACAATGGAACTGGAGTGGTAACCTTAACCTACACCGTTTTCTTGAGATATGTAAGGAGGAGGATATGCCCGTCGTTCTGCGCATAGGTCCTTTCTGTCATGGTGAGGTTTACCAAGGGGGCTTCCCTACCTGGATAGTGAAGAAGGCACAAGCAGACCCCAAGAAATATAAGTTGCGCTCTACCGCACCAGGTTTTCTTGCTGCCACTCAGCGTCTTTACAGCAATATCTACGCCCAAGCGAGTGACATGCTGTGGAAGCACGGTGGACCTATTGTGGGCATACAGATAGAGAACGAGTGTCGAGGACCATGGAACTACTACATGACACTGAAGAACATGGCGGTTTCCATAGGCTTTGATACGCCTTTCTATACTCGTACAGGCTGGCCCAAGCTCAACGGCAAAGAGGAGTTTGGCAAACTGTTGCCACTTTATGGCGACTATGCCGATGGTTTCTGGGACCGCACGCTTACTGATATGCCAGGAGACTACCCTAAGGCGTTCATTATGAAAGACACACGCCTCAGCAGTGTTATTGCTACGGAAGCGTTGGGCAGCAACCAGAGCACCACTATGGAACAAGGGGCAACAGACTACCCTTACCTCACCTGCGAATTAGGAGGCGGCATGATGCCGGCTTACCATCGACGCATAAACATGAGCGGAAACGAAGCAATGCCTATGGCGATATGTAAACTTGGTTCTGGTTCTAACCTGCCAGGCTACTATATGTATCATGGTGGCAGTAACCCATATAACCCTGACCACACCATGGGCGAGACACAGGCGTCTGACGTCACGAACTATAATGATATGCCTGTTATATCCTATGACTTCCAGTGTCCACTCGGAGAGATGGGACAGCCTAACCAAAATGCCTTTCAGCAGACAAGGATTCTACATCAGTTTCTTGCCGACTGGGGAGAGCAACTCGCACCGATGGGGGTAGATTCACTATCTGAGCACTACGCAAGGCGTGGCTGTTTTGAATTCTACAACGACTATGTGAGAATAAAAAATGAAGGCGGTCGTTCTTATGTTCGCCCTGTAGATATGCCATGGAGGGAACATACCATCACGGCGGACGCACAGCCTTTCTGCTACGTGAACGACACTATATTCTTTGTTCCTATCAAGGGCATGAAACCATCTGTCACCATTGACGGAAAAAGGTATAACGTCCGACTGGACAAACGTACTACTATAAAGAAAGGTGACATTACGTTCTGCGTGATGAACGAGTCTACCGCACGACGCGCTTACAAGATTGACGGCACACTGCATTACGCTAAACACGATGGCGGAATACTCTACAAGGATGGTGATAAGATAACGGAGGAATACTGGTA
Source organism: uncultured Prevotella sp. (assembly GCA_934229335.1). Lineage (GTDB taxonomy): Bacteria > Bacteroidota > Bacteroidia > Bacteroidales > Bacteroidaceae > Prevotella. Next base: position 1,999 of record CAKQDQ010000118.1, on the reverse strand, counting down.
TGAAGCTGCCGACATAACGTCTGCTGCTACCATGACACAGAAAGCTGGTGCTCCACGCAATGTAACACTCGGCAGACAGAAGGTGGCGGCTATGCCTACGGACGACGACTTTAAGAAGGCGCAAGTTTATAGCATAGTGTTACGTGACTGTGAGGTGGCAGACTTCCTACAGGTTAATTATTACGGTGACTGTGCTCGTGTCTATGCCGATGGCGTTTTGGTGGAAGATAACTTCTGGAACGGCAAACCTATGCTTGTGCGTGCCTCTGCCTTAATGGGCAAGAAAGTGACGCTCAGCATACTGCCTCTACGTAAGGATGCACCAATATATTTACAGAAAGAGCAGAAGGAGATATTGAATAAGGCTGTAGGCAATAGCCTGCTTAAGCTAAATTCTATAAAAGTAATTAAATCAGCACATTAAACGTCAAACTAACCATTTTACATTAAGAACACGACATGAAAGCTTTATATATATTAGCCCTATTGTTCATACAGTCAATGGCGACTATTGCCCAACCTGTTATTGACATTAAGGGCACATGGCAGTTCCGCATTGACCGTGAGAATAAGGGCGAGGCTGAAGGCTGGTATAACGATGCTGTCCGCTTTGACGATACTATTCTTTTACCTGGCTCTATGCCAGAGCGATTGAAGGGCGACGACATAAGCGTAAAGACGCAATGGATTGGCGCACTATACGACTCCAGTTACTTCCACAACCCATTCATGGCTCCTTACCGCAGACCTGGTAAGGACATGAAACTACCGTTCTTCCTCACACCTGCTAAGCACTATGTAGGCAAGGCGTGGTATAAAAGGACGGTACACATCTCAGAAGGTGGAAGTACGCTTTACCGTCTGTACCTTGAGCGTCCGCACATTGCCACAACGGTATGGGTGAACGGCAAGAAGATTAAGACTGACGATAAGGCAACGTCAGCGTATGAATACAGTCGCAACTCGCTGTCGGTACCTCATGTGTATTACCTTGGCGACGCGTTGACAGTTGGTGATAATACCATTACTATCTGTGTAGACAATGACCCGAAAGTGGCTAACGTGGGCAACGACTCACACTCGGTTACCGACCAGACGCAGGGCGACTGGAACGGTATCGTGGGCAGAATGGAACTGCAACAGTGCTCACCTGTAGCGGCAATAAGGGTGTTCCCCGATATTGACAAAAGGAAAGCCATTGTGAAACTGACCATGAACGACTTTTCACAGAAACAAGTCGTCACGCTGGAACTGAGTGCAGAATCGTTCAACACTGCGAAACGACACATCATTGCTAACAATCCCGTAAAGGTGAAGGGGGGCACAAAGGAACTGGAACTGACGCTCGACATGGGCGACGAGATGTTGCTATGGGACGAGTTTTGCCCACAGATGTATCGCCTCAACGTCGATACGAAACTGAATGGTAAGGAGTGTCACGACGAGACATACTTTGGTATGCGTAAGGTTGAGGTGCGCGGCAGGGACATATACGTAAACAACCGCCAGATACAACTGCGCGGCACGGTAGAAAACTGTTGTTTTCCTAACACGGGCTATCCCCCTACCGACCTCGACTCTTGGCTTAAGGTGTTCGAAAAATGTAAGCAATGGGGACTGAACCATGTGCGCTTCCACTCTTATTGCCCTCCAGAGAACGCCTTTCTCGCTGCCGACCTCGTAGGCATATACATTCAACCAGAAGGACCATCATGGCCTAACCACGGTGTAAAGCTTGGCAGAGGAGAATATATTGACAAATACTTGATTGACGAGAGTATTCGAATAACTGACGAATATGGTAACCATCCGTCTTTCTGCCTATTCGCCTTCGGTAATGAGCCTGCTGGCAACTGGGTGAAATGGTGTAACGACAAGATGCCTATTATGCAGCAACATGACTCTCGCCACATCTATTGCGGATTCTCCGTTGGCGGTGGTTGGGCATGGCAACCTATGACGGAGGCTGTTGTAAAGGCTGGAGCGAGAGGACTGGCAT